>SXOY01000206.1 GCA_005776545.1 Planctomycetia bacterium
AGATTATTGTGGATACGTATGGGGGCATGGGTCGCCACGGCGGGGGTGCGTTCAGCGGGAAGGACCCGACCAAGGTTGACCGGTCCGCGGCGTACATGGCCCGGTATATCGCCAAGAACGTGGTGGCGGCGGGGATGGCGGAACGGTGCGAGATTCAGCTGTCGTATGCGATTGGCGTGGCCAAACCGACAAGCGTGTATGTGGATTGCTTTGGAACCAACCAGGTCGATGAAAAGAAGATCAGTAAAGCGGTTGAGGCGGTTTTCCCGCTTACTCCCAAGGGGATTATCGATTCGCTGGGGTTGCGGAAGCCGATTTACAGCCCCACTGCTCGCCACGGACATTTCGGCCGCGAATCGACCACAGGGCAGTATTTTGATCCGGTGGAGCGGAAGAAGATTGGCGGCAATGTCGAGTTCTTCACCTGGGAGAAGACCGACAAAGTGAAGGCGCTGAAGGCCGCGGTGAAGTGAAACGGGTTGTCGGGAGCGAGGCGGAGAGAAGAAAAATTCTTCGAGTTCCGATGTTGCGCTCTTGAAGTGGCGAAAAAAGTCGATAAAGTTTTACTGGAACGGGTGCACTCGCGAGCGGAAGGCCTGGCGAAGTCTTTCGGCATGTGAGGCGCGGCGTGGTTGAGCATTCAACTGCCGAGCGTTAAAGCACCTATTGCCAGCATGTCAGGCGCCCTGACTTTTCAGGATCCACGCAAACGCACACTCGCACGGATGACGGCGTTTGCGACATGCAGTTCTCGCGGCACGGACCGCGTGCGGGAACGGCGACAGGCAGCAGCCACGATGGCAACGATTTCAAGTTCGAGCAGTTCGCATGACATTTTTTTGCACGGAACCTGGACATGTGCTGATTCAGCGCAGCTCTATGGCATTCCGGATTGGGGCAAGGGTTACGTGAGCGTGAACTCGCGCGGACACCTGGCAGTATTGCCGACGCGCGAAGCTGACAAGCAGATTGACCTTAAGGAAGTGGTTGATGGGCTCAAGGAGCGCGGCATTCATACACCGGTGCTGCTTCGATTCAATGATCTGCTGTCGCATCGTCTGCGCGAAATTCGCAAGGCCTTTGATATTTCGATCGCGGATCAGGCGTATGGCGGGCAGTACTCGTGTGTCTATCCAATCAAGGTGAATCAGCAGCGGCATATCTGTGAGCAGATTGCGAGCCTTGCTGTAGAGATGAATTTCGGACTTGAAGCTGGTTCAAAGCCGGAACTGATTGCGGTGCTTGGTCTTTCGGCGACTGCTGGCGGACCTGGCGTGAACGGCATGCCGATCATCTGCAATGGGTTTAAGGATGATGAGTTCATTGAGACGGTGATGCTGGCGGCCAAGCTTGGGCGAAACATTATTCCGGTTGTTGAGAAGTGGACTGAACTTGAGCTTGTGGTGAAGCACGCGAAAGCGCTGAATGTGCGGCCGAAGATCGGCCTGCGCGTGAAGCTGTCGAGCCGCGGCGCGGGCAGATGGGAAAGCTCCGCAGGCGTGCGGTCTAAATTTGGTTTGTTTGTGCATGAGGTCATCAAGGCCGTTGAGTATTTGAAGAAGCATGACATGCTGGATTGCCTGAAACTTCTGCACTGCCATGTGGGCAGCCAGTTGTTTGATATCCGCGTGTTTAAGAATGCTGTGAACGAACTGTGCCATATCTATTGCGATCTGGCAAACATGGGCGCGGGCCTGGAAATGCTCGACATTGGCGGCGGGATGGGCGTTGATTATGATGGCTCGCAGAGCGCGTGGTCGAGCAGCATTAACTACACGATTCAGGAATACGCGAACGATGTGGTGTATCGCATCAAGACGGTGTGCGATGAAGCGGGCGTGAAGCATCCGATGATTTTGTCGGAATCTGGCCGCGCAATGACGGCTTATTCGAGTGTTTTGGTAATCGATGTGCTGGGATCGAGTCGGTTTGAAACTTCGCCGGATATTGAGGCGATCGAAGCACAGATGAAATTGGAGACTGAGGTTCCGCAGCCGATCATTGATTTGCTTGAGACGTTTAAGAATGTCTCAGATCGCAATCTGGCCGAGGCGTATCACGATGCCGCGACTGCGCGCGATGAAGCGATGAGTTTGTTTGGGCTTGGATATATGTCGCTGCATATGCGGGCGGCGAGCGAGCAGTTGTTCTTTTCGATCGCGGCGAAGCTGCTTGATCGGGCGAAGCGCAAGGGCGAACTGCCGGAAGAATTTGAATCGCTGCCGGAGCTTTTGAGCGATATCTATTTCTGCAATTTCTCGCTGTTCCAGAGCATGCCGGATAGCTGGGCGATTGATCAGCTGTTCCCGATCGCGCCGATTCACCGTTTGAACGAGCGGCCAGCGCGACAGGGGATTCTGGCTGATATCACCTGCGATTCTGATGGAAAGATTGATCACTTTGTGGACAAGCGGATTGACAAGAAGACGCTTGAGTTGCATGAGTTGAAGGATCTGCCCGGCGAAGGCCAGGGCGTTGAGCCGTATTACCTGGGTGTGTTCCTGCTGGGCGCGTATCAGGAAATTCTCGGCGACTTGCACAATCTGCTTGGTGATACCCATGCCGTGCACCTG
>SXOY01000207.1 GCA_005776545.1 Planctomycetia bacterium
CGCTTTCGTAAACGTCATCGCATAAAACTGACCGGTGTACCAGACGACTCCCTGTCCGGCCGTCGCGCCAAAAAGTGCAATGAGAACCAGCCGCAGATTCGTCCAGTTTCCAAATGACTCGCGGATCGGTGTCGTCGATCCCTTGCCCGATGCCTTCATCTTCTGGAATAGCGGCGATTCGCTCATCTTGCGCCGAATGTAATACGAGAACCCGACCAGGAATAACGACACCCAGAACGGAATTCGCCAGCCCCACGCATCGAATTCCTCAGGTTTCAAAATCGTCCTGCAGCCGATGATCACCATCAGTGAAACAAACAAACCGAGCGTCGCAGTAGTCTGAATCCACGCCGTGTAATACCCGCGCTTTCCATCAGGGCAATGCTCCGCAACATATGTCGCGGCCCCGCCATATTCGCCACCCAAGGCCAGACCTTGCAGCAATCGAAGGAGAATGAGAATTGCCGGCGCTGCCCAGCCAATGACTTTGTACCCCGGCAACACGCCAATCAGAAACGTCGCGCCGCCCATCAAGAGCAGCGTGATCATGAATGTGTATTTGCGACCGACCAGGTCACCCAGGCGGCCAAAGAAGAGCGCGCCAAACGGACGAACCGCAAAACCTATTGCAAATGTCGCTAAGGTGGAGAGCAGTTGGGTCGCGCCGGGTCCTTCAGGAAAGAAATGCGATGCGAGCGTGGTAGCAAGCGCCCCAAAGATGTAGAAGTCATACCACTCGATCAATGTCCCTGCTGAAGAGGCCGAGATGATCTTGAACAAGTTGGTCTGAGATTCGAGGGGTATCTCGGATATTGAAGCGGTGTTGTGTGTATTGGTCATGCAGGGGTACTCTGATGCAGTTCAACTGAAATCGAAAGTGCGCGATCGGTGTCTCTACAAGGTCTGTTTTGTACTCTTCTGAGTACACAGCCTACTGCCTCGCTCCGAATCATGCAAATCCACCGCGATTGACCCCGGAAATACCAATCCGACGGAAACCCCTGAATCCGGAATCCCAACTAATGGCAGGGGTTGAAATAGAGGCGGACGTATGGTCTCCATGTACCGGTTTCGCTGGCGTCAATTGCCGCAGTTTCTGCTGAATTTCGCGGGAAACATCCTCTTTTTCTGCCCATGATCCCAGTTTTTGTCCCGGGCCTGAAACTGCTGCGCATCTCTTCCAATAGATATTTTCTCTCCTCTTGAATTGTCCATCGGAAAGGGCCCGCATGATCCACAAAACTCGTAATATCGCACTGATTCTTGGAATCTCAACGCTACTCGCTACCGGTGTCGTCGGCTGTGGCTGGACGGGCCTGCAGGCCGCCAACTACAAGGCAGTGACCAAAAGTTCGACTCCCGTGCAGGGCGATCGGACTCTCGATGTGCAGTCTGAGAATGGCGCAATTGATGTTCAAGTCTGGGATTCAAGCGAAGTAGAAGTCGAAGCGACCATCCGTGCCACCAGCCAGGAACGCCTCGACAAGACCAATGTCATTACTAAGGTCGAAGGCAGCAGCATCATCGTCTCAGTGCAATGGCCCGATGGCAAACGCCTGGGCAGCGAAGGTGCCAGCCTCTCCATTCGCGTCCCCAAATGCAAGGGTTCTGTGCTGAAAACCAGCAATGGTGCAATCAAAGCCGCGGGTCGCCTGGGAACAAGTAAATTCCATTCCAGCAACGGCGCAATCACCGTGGCTGATAGCGATGGCGAACTCGATGTCAGCAGTTCCAATGGCGCAATCAATGTCATGGGAGCACACGATCAAGTGAACGCCAAGACCTCAAACGGAAAAATTAGCATCGCTCTCGCTGACGATGCCAAAGGCCCGGTCAATCTCGCATCCTCAAACGGCGCGGTGACGCTCGATGTCGGTGCCGCGTTTACTGGCATTGTTGATGCCTCAACCAGCAACGCCTCATGCGTGCTGAAAGCAGGAGATGGCACCACCACCAAAGGAAAAACGCTGACCCATTCCTTTGGCAGCGGCGAGACTTCAAAGATCAAAACCAGCAATGGTTCGGTGACGATCAGCGCGAAGAAGTAAATAGTAGAGTCCTATAACTGACAAAAACCCTCCAGCGATGGAGGGTTTTCTTGTTATTGGTTTATCATTGTAGAGTCGATTGTATATACAAAGGATATACTTTGTTTGTCAATGCAGTTTTGAAGGAGCCTTCAATGATCAAGACTCTCACGAAGCACGGAAACAGCTATGCCCTCGTCATCGATCGTCCCATCATGGAATTGCTCAACATCGGGCCCAATTCGCCGCTCGAAGTTTCGACCGATGGAAAGTCACTGATCGTGACACTCGCAGGCCCAGACAATCGAGCAGAACGCCTCAAGAACGCAATTGATAAAACTAATGCAAAGTATGCAAAGGCCCTGAAGAAACTCGCGGAGTAGTGCCATGAGCCATGATTTTCTGACCCTCGACGATGTGCTGATCATCCATGACAAACAAATCGCCCTGTTCGGCGGCGAGCGCGGCGTTCGCGACATGGGTCTATTGGAATCCGCAATCGCAACGCCACAGGCCACGTTTCAAGGGCAATTGCTGCATGATGGCGTGCTTTCGATCGCGAGCGCATACCTCTATCACGTTGTTCAAAATCACCCGTTCATGGATGGAAACAAACGTGCGGGGGGTGGTGGTTGCAATTGTCTTTCTTGAGATGAATGGAGTGGAGTTGGACATCAGCAATGAGGAATTGGTTGAGCTCGTGCTGAAGGTCGCAACGGGAAGGATGCTGAAGCCGGAGATCGAGGCAGTATTGAGTAGCCGCTCTAGGTTGTCCCGCTGAACTCTGCCAGCAAACTGATTCCAAACGTTCTCAAAAGAGCATGGTCTCCGTGTGCGATTGCCGATGAAGCGGGTAGATCGCTGGATATACATTGTATATACGGTGTGAAATCGGAATTCGGAACGCTCCCGGCGTGACACTGGTCCTTCTGCCGCAACAAAAACACTAACGCGATCCGTCCTGTTTCTGCTATCCTCCCGAGTCAAGCACTCTCGGAAAGCGATGCCTCGTGAGCAAAAAGGAAATCGCCGTGAAAAACCGCTGGTTCGGACTAATCACCTCGTTTGCATTTTTCTTAGTCTGCCTTGCAAAGTCCGCAGGTGCACAAACAGTGCAATGGAAGCAGACGCTTCCCCCAGCTCGGTTGAGCATCCCCATGGTCTTCGACACCCTTCGCGGCGTGGCTGTCTTTTTTGGCGGCAGCGATTCCAACGGTCAATTTCTGAATGAGACTTGGGAATGGAGTGGTCAGCGATGGAATCAGCGTGGGTTGGGAGGACCGTCGCCGGCTGCACGGGCAGGCACAAAAATGGCTTACGACTCTGCCAGAGGCGTGATGGTGCTTTTTGGAGGCTATGTCTCCAGTTCGCTATTCGGTGACACTTGGGAGTGGGATGGGAATTCCTGGATACAGCGAGCTGTTACAGGGCCATCGCCTCGATATCGGCATGCGATTGCGTATGACAGTGTTCGAGGCGTGACAGTTCTCTTCGCAGGATATAAGCAGGGTGCGCCAGAAGTTCTTAGTGATATATGGGAGTGGAATGGCACTTCATGGAATCTAAGAAATGTAATTACTCCCCCTTCGTTTGCACGACACGGCCATTCAATGGTCTTTGACTCAGGTCGTCGGAGGATTGTAGTATTTGGTGGATACGGGGCTGGGTTCACGCCATTGGGGAACACTCTCGAATGGGATGGGAACGTCTGGCACCTGATTACTGCAACCGGTCCAATTGGCAGAAACAACCAGGCAATGGTGTATGACAGTGATCGTGGCGTGACAGTGCTTTCTGGTGGCGTCAACGAACAAGTACTTACTGACACGTGGGAGTGGAATGGTACCCGTTGGACGCTTCGACCGGGAAACCTAGGGCGGGCATCACACGGTATGGCATATGACACGGTGCGCCATGTTAGCATGGTCTACGGTGGCTTTGAGCAAGACTATTCAACAGTGAGCAATAAGCACTGGGAATGGAATGGAACCGCTTGGTCAATGCCAGCTGGTGCGGTGCCAATTCGCTTCGGTCACGCGGTTGCATTTGATACTGGTCGAAATGTCACAACCCTCTTCGGTGGGCAATCCTATCGCACTGGCTATCTGTCAGACACGTGGGTGTGGAACGGCTTTGCGTGGATTCAACGAGTTGGAACAGGACCTGCTGCCCGCGCCAATCACGCAATGTCTTTTGATTCGACTTTGAATCAAACGACTCTGTTTGGGGGCGTAAGCCAGGCTGGCACGCTTGGGGATACTTGGGTTTGGGATGGACTGCAATGGACACTGCGCATGGTCAACGGCCCTTCCCCAAGAAGATATCACAAGATGGCGTACGACGCTGCGCGTCAGCGAACAGTGCTGTTTGGTGGAATGGGGCAATTGTCCTCAGAACTCTTCGGCGATACCTGGGAATGGGATGGGACCGAGTGGATTCAGCGCGATGTCGCTGGACCATCGCCTCGCGCTTCACACTCCATGTGCTACGACTCGGTGCGTCAAGTGATCGTGCTGTATGGCGGTGGAAACACCGGCGAAACGTGGGAATGGAATGGCTCAACTTGGACCATGCGCAACGAGGGGTTAGCTCTTTCTAACTCACAAATGTGCTTTGATCCCTCCAATGGACTTGCTATGCAGACAGGCTTTCCAAATACTCGAGTGTGGAATGGGGTGCAGTGGACGCAAATGTACATTGGTTCACCGCCCAGTTCATATCCCGGAGCACTTGCCTTTGATTTGGCTCGGAATGCTGCGGTTTTTGTCCCTGGTCAATTCGCGGACGGCCAGGAATACGCCGAAACATGGGAACTGTTTGTGCCCTGTACCGTTCCAACATTTCAAGTACACCCAATTGGACAAGTAGGCTGTATCGTCTCGGGTGCCAGTTTCTCGGTGTCGGTGGTTGCTCCCGAACCTGTCACGTATCAATGGCAAGTAAAACAATATTATGGACCAGCGATCTGGAATAATCTCCCAGATGGCCTCAGTGAACTTGGATTGGTTGCCGGTGGAAATGCCTCACATCTGACTATTCACGATTTGGTATTTAGAATCCCCCGTTCTCTCCGATGTCTCGTGACAACTTCCTGTGGCACGGTGATCAGCGAATCCGCAGTACTTACGTTGTGCCGCGGCGATTTCAATTGTGATGGGCAGGTTGAGTTTCTTGACTACCTGGACTTTGTGCAGGCTTTCTCAGAAGGTCGCACAGAAGCGGATGTCAACAGAGATCAAGCAATTGACCTTTTCGACTACCTTGACTATGTCCAGTTTCTCAGCGAAACCTGCTGACCCACAACCCGCCCGGAAGAGCTTTGGCTGCGGTAATATACCCCCACGCGCACCCTCCCCCGGAGTCCTCATGCACCGTATCTCCACTTTTGCACTCGTCGCCGCCGCCGGCCTGACATGTTCGGCCTCCTCCTTCGCGTCCGCGGCAGTCCCCGCATATTGCCGCACACCCGCGATCGCTCCCGCCACACCCGGCGGCTGGTCCGGCTCATCGACCGATGAAGTCATCATTTTCGTCTCTGAAGGTGATCTTTGGAAAGTTGCCGCAAACGGCGGCACCGCAACTCGCCTCACCTCTCACCCCGGCGATGAATCTCAACCGCTTGTTTCCGATGATGGCTCCATCATCGCGTTCAACGCCAAGTACGAAGGGTCAGTTGAAATCTACACCATGCCCCTGGGCGGTGGCCTGCCCACGCGTCGCACGTGGGATGGTGGCTCTGGCCGCAGTGGTGGTCCTACTGGGTTCACACACGATGGCAAATTGCTTTACACCACCAATGCAATGGCAACGCTGCCTGATGCACAAATGGTCATGCTTGACCTCGCCAGCGGCAAGAAGAAGCAAATCGAACTCTCGCAAGCCTCCGATGGATCCATCGATCCCGACACTGGCTCGATCTTCTTCACCCGTCTCCCCATGCAGGGAAGCAACACAAAACGCTACAAAGGCGGCACAGCCCAGCAAATCTGGCGCTGGGATGGCAAGGGCGAAGCCGTCGCCCTCACCAAAGATTTCGATGGCACATCTAAGCGACCCATGACCTACAAGGGCCGCGTCTACTTCGCAACCGACCGCGATGGCACCATGAACATCTGGTCCATGAACTCCGATGGAAA
>SXOY01000208.1 GCA_005776545.1 Planctomycetia bacterium
TCACCAGACACAGCGACCGATGCCCATCCACAGGATCAAACCCGTTCTGCGGATCATCCTCAGTCACAAAAATCGCGGTCTTCCCCCACACCTTGCTCCTGGTCACCGCTTCCACAATTCTCCCAAGCGACAAATCGTTGTCGGCCATATAACTGCTCGGCGTCGGTACGCCCGCGCTGGTCCCTTCAGTATGGTCATTGGGCAGATGCACGATCATCAGATTGGGAACAGTGCCTGCCGCATCCATCGCCTGAAAATCGCGAATAAACGCATCCGCCCGCACCACATCCGGAATCTTCATCCCCCAGCCCGGAAACGTCTCACATGTATATTTCCGCAGCCGCTCAATCCCGATTTTCTGCTTATACGTGTACTTCTTCCCGCCCGCCATAAAGTCATCATATATTTCTTTATATGTGCCTTTGGGCTCCATCTCCGCATAATCAAACTCGCCATAGTTGCGAAAACTCAAACCCGCCGCCAGCACATGATCCCACAAAAACCCGCTCGATGAATACGTCAGCGGATCATCCCCATACGTGTAGCTGCGATGAAACCCGCCAAAGCTCCGCTCCAGATACGGCGTCACATTCCCCTCAGTCGCCCACGAATGTCCATCCGCCGACAACACGCCGCCGCAGTAGTAGTTATCCAGCAATACAAACTCTTCGGCAAGCGCATGATGATTCGGCGTCACATCGCGCCCAAACAGGCACAGGCTCGGCTCCCGGTTGCCGCGATCCAGATCGCCAAACACCTGGTCATACGTCCTATTTTCCTTTATAAAATATATCACATGTTCAATGGGCGATTTCTGCCCCGCTTTCGTCGGCACCGGCGCCAATTCCGCACCGCCTGATTCACGCTCCCCCCGCTCCAGAGCCTTCAATATCTGCGGCACCCTTCCATCCGCCAGCACCTGATTCGTCCATGCCCGAAGCGTCGGCACCGGCGGCAGCTCCACACGCGTCACGCTGCCGCGATAGTGCTTGGAATTAAACTTCGCACCATTCGTATCAGTCGCATCATCGGGCCGCCGCATCCCCACACCCTTGATGTTCGCCACATACAGCACTTTTTTCGCCGAATCCAGTGCCAATCCGCCCGGATACCACCCCGTCGGAATCAACCCGCCCAGTTCAATCTGTTCTACATTCCTTGAAATTCCATACACAGCAATCGCGTTGTTCCCGGCCAGCGACACATACATCCGGCGCGACCGCTGATCGGCCACCACCGCATTAGGCATCGATCCAAACGGCAGCTTCGCATCAGGCTTCACATCAATGTTCTTGACAAGCTTCCCATCAACACTGAGCGACAGCCCCGTCTTTTCATCTCTCAGTCCGCTCAAGCTCAACATACTCACTGTGTCCGAATTTGCGTTCGCCACAAACGCCAGACTCCCCGCAACCGCAACTCCCGATGCTGAAAGTCCAGTATCAAGCTCCTTCACCGCCACACCCGTCCGCAAGTCAACAATGCTCGCCGTTCCGCTGTTGGCAATGCCCCGCTCATCAACCGAAACATCGGTCCCCGCGCTCGTCGCCGTTCTGCCCTCAGTTCCCGGCCGCCGCCCGCCCCAATTGCTGACCACCGCAATATTCCCAGTCGGATCAAGCTGCACCGCAAACGGCGCAACGCCAACCAGCATCTCCCGCACAACCGTTCCCGTTCCCAGATCAACTTCCGCAAGCGAATTGCTCATCGACAAACACACATACGCAATCTGTGTATCCGGCTTGAGCGCAATCCCACACGGAAACGAGTGCGCGGCCTTCTCGCCTTTCTTCACACCTGGCAGCACAATCCGACGCGAAATCGCGTATTTTCCAGTCTCATCTGCCTTCAGTTCAATCAAGGTACTCGTCGAATCAGTTGCATACACGACCCCAGCGGTATTCACCACAATCCCGGTCATCGACCCGCCATCATCCCCGAAATCTATCTCCTGCTTGACAGTCATCGTCGCAGTATCAATCACGACCACGCCGCGATTATCCTTGGCAAAAACCAGTGACCCATCCGCATTCAGTGCAACATCCACCGGCCGACCATTAAACTCAACTGTCTTCCCCGCCGGATGCACTTCCTGATTGGTCACCAATTTGGTATCGCTCACTACTTCCTGCGCATCAACGCTGCAGACCGACATCGCAACCATGACCCCTGCCAACACACCACACGCTGTGCTTGATATTCGTGACATTCCCGCAGTTTGTAATATTATCATTCTCACTCGCTTCCTCTTTATGAACTCGCCAGGATCTTACTTGTTTCCCCGTTGTACCTGCAGTTGACTCGCCTCAAGCGGCAGCACGAATAACTCTTTCCCCGCCGCATTTTGCCACCGAATTGTCAGCTTTGAGTTTTGTGTATCCAGACTGTCCACAGTCATCACACAAAAACTATGCGGCTCGCCCGCATCAAATACAAGCCCCTTGTGCGCCACATTCGCCGTCGCATGCACATTGGTCCCCAGTGGCGATGTCACGACCTCATACAGTGGATACGAAACTCCGGTCGCTGCACGTTCGTGCTTCAGCGCCCGCGAGCGATGAATATCGCCGCCCACCAGCACCACGCCGCCGATCTTGTGGTTTTCGATAAACTCAAACAGCCGCTTCCGCTCGTTTGGATAGTGTCCAATATAGTCCGTTTTCAGCGGCCGCACCGAATCATTCCAGATCATGCCGCACGTCAGCAATTTGAAGCTCGCCGTACTTGCCGTTAGTCCATCTTCGAGCCATTTCCATTGCTTTTCGCCCAGTAATTCGCGCGTTTCTGAGTTTGCAAACCATCGCGCATCGAGCAAGAACACTTCTGCATCTCCAGCGCGAAAGCTGGTGTACACGCCTTCCGCATCACTTCTTGCCGGATTGGCGTGATACTCGTTGAACGCTTTCAGCGAATTCTCTTTGCCTTCCAGCCTTCCATCTGCGCCATCCTGCCCGAAATCATGATCGTCCCACAAACCGATCGTCGGAATTGTCGCGATCACTTCACGCAGTCCCGCTCCGGAAAAAAACGTCCGATACCGCTCGCGCTGCACATCTAACTTCGTCGAGTCTATATACGGCGTATCACCAATCAAACACAGCACATCTGGCTGCACTTGCAAAATCGCACGCCAGGACGGATTCTCAACATCGGCTTTGTCATTGGCGCATGACCCGAATGCGATCGAGACCTTGCTCGGATTTCCTGTTCGCACAAGGGTCTGAAATTGCCCCTGCACTGCTTCGCCCTCATCGGGCCGAATCTCAAACGAATACGCATGCATCGGGATCAATCCGCTGAAATCAAACTGCACAACGCGGTCATTCTCATCCTCAATCAATTTCTCCACATCCGGCGGCGTAAGTGTGCCTGATCCACCTGGTCCGCTCTGATCGACCAGCCTGCAAATCGCTTTTTTTCCAAGCGGTAACCGCACCCACACCGAGGCGGTGCTGTCGGTCACCGCGCCAATCCCCGGACCAACTGATTCCGGAGGCGCAGCCAGCATCAGCATTCCAGCCACGACCAAGCTTGAAATAAACATCAATCCACCTTTTCAATCATGACCTGCGGCGAGGCATCTCCGAATTTTTTTGCCAGCGCATTCATGTTCTTCTTCAGATACATGTGCTTACCAAAGAGATAATGCATCATCGCGCGAGGAATCGCCGAATTGACGTTCCCCGTTTCTGTCAGTACCACTTTTGTTCCATCGCCCTGCGGCGTCAAGCGATATGTCCAGTCACCCCAGAAAAACTTGCGGCCATCATCCATTGTCATCGTGAACTGCGTTGGTTTTTCGGTGACAGTTGCCAGCAACGCAAACTTGTTCCGCCCCATCACCATTTCATATGCCTTTTTCCCATCCTTATCGGGCAACACATTCACGGCATCAATTCCCTCGGCCCATTTCGCATGGCCGGGAACATCCGCGACAACATCAAACACCGCATCGGGCGTCCCCTTTACGACCACACTTGCAGCCGCGACATGCTGTACCGGCAATCTCGATCCCAGCACACCCATTGCGCCAACAAATGTGATCAAAAGTCCAACAACCGTGACAATGAGATATATCCACATAGCCGCAATTATAGTAAAAAACCGCCCCTTCTGCAAAGGGCGGTTTGTGACAAATCTCGGATTTCACTGTTTTTCTAGAGCGGATTCACTTCTAAAGAAGCAGCTCGTGATTCTCTCGGCTTTCCCTAATGCCCGATGCCTAATGCCTGATGCCTGTACCGTCTAGATCGACTCACGTGAAGTGATGATTTACGCCAGTGCTGCCGCACCGGAAATAACTTCCATCAGTTCAGTCGTAATCTGTGACTGACGTGCCCGGTTGAACTTGCGGCTGTAGGCCTTGCCCATCTTCCCCGCATTATCTGTGGCGGCCTTCATCGCCACCATACGCGCAACGTGCTCAGACACAATCGCTTCATTAAAGATCTGGAACAGCACAGCCTTGAGCGTCGCCGGCAACAACTCGCCCAGCAACTCCGCCGCACTGGGGCTGAATTCGTACTGCACACTGGTTTTCTTCTCTTCGACCTTTTTGCCAACTGCAATCGCTGAAGGATCAAACGGCAAAAGCTGCAA
>SXOY01000015.1 GCA_005776545.1 Planctomycetia bacterium
AACTGGCTGCTCACAGTGATGGGTGTGCTCATGCTGGCGGCGATTCCGACCGGCTATATCTTCAGCAGCTCATGGCGTCAGACCATGCAGACTGATCGTGAAAAGATCGCCGCGGACCTGAGTGCGAAGCTGTCAAAGGCGAAAGTCAGTTACACCGTTGCATCGCCCGTACCAAGCGTCAATTCGATTACTGCCAATCAGGAAGCCAATGGAAAGGTGACTGAGTTCTTCGCGGCCCAGAAAGAGAAATTTGAATCTGAAGCGAAGCGAGTGGTTGAGCTTGCCAATGCTCACAATGCGGGCGCGGCCGATGCAATGCGGTTTGCGCCGCTGATTGGCGATCTGTTCCCGGCGCCGAAGAACGCTGATCAGAATCGCCAGATCGTGGCTTTCACCAAAGAACTTGCTGGTACCACTGGAAAAATCTCCGCCTATCAGCGAATGTTGAATTCAATTAATGCTGGTATGCCACCGGATAGAAAAAAGGTTGGTCAGGAATTGGCCGAACGCGCTGCTCGAGAGCGAGAGACAGTGAAAGGTACAAATCCACAGCGTGAATTGACCAAAGAAGAGATTGACAACATCGTGAAGAAACTGATCGAGCAGCGCATCGGCGCCTATCAGCAGGCGGCAGCCAAGTACTCGGTGTATGCGTCAATGGAGTCACTTCCCAAAAATCCCGCGAAGATTCTTCCTGTGAATCCTTCGGAGCCGCCATCGCTGGCACAGTGCTTCTCGTGGCAAGCGGATCTGTGGCTTGTTTCCGAGGTATTTGATGCCATCAAGAATGCGAACGTTCCAGCTGGCGCAACCGCACCGATCAGCCTTGATCGGGCCGCGGTGAAGCGGATTCAGTTGATTGATTTCGATCCGTATATCGGCGGTCGCGATGAGAACGATCCGTATGCAAATTCCCCAGGAGCACCCGCGGCCAAAGCCGCGGCCAGCACTCCGGTTGATGGCACGACAGCCATGATCGCACCGCGGTTCTCAGAAAGCCCTACTGGTCGCTGGGGTGGCAAAGAGAACAAGCTTTATGATGTTCGCTATTGTAAACTTTATCTGGTGGCGGCATCTGCTCGCATTCCCGAGGTTCTCAATGCAATCAGTCGTTCCAATTTCATGACTGTTGTTGATGTTGATATCAAAGATGTGGATGTCTGGGAAGACTTGCAGGAAGGCTTCTATTACGGCGATGAACACGTTGTTCAACTCTCGCTCGAAATCGAAGTTGTCTGGCTGAAAAACTGGCTGGCTCCGCTCGTCCCACCAGGTGCTCGCGAGCAACTTGGATTCCCGCCCATCGAAGGACTTGCTGCCCCAGAGGCTCGTGATGGTCGCGGCCCGCCGCCAGGACCAAACGCCCCCAAGGGCAATCCGCGGCGTGATCGGTGATTTGAATTCTCAAAAATACTTTGTACGTGTGTTAGGCCCTGTCATAGTACCTGCTACTGAATCCGTTCGAAACGCTCTGAATCAAAGGATCATGCGATGAAACTCAAAGGCATTTCTACTCTTGAGCAGCATGTTGAAAAATATGTTCTTGCTGGCGCGGCCTCCGCGCTCGCCGGAGTTGTGATCTGGCAGTTGTTTACGTCAACCGAGGTGAAAGTCGGTCCGGCGGTCGTGAAGCACAGCGAGATCTTTGATCAACTCAAGATGACTGCGCAGCAGACCAAGAGCCGAGTCGAAGATCTTTCGCCAAAGCTTCCCGAAGTGCCAGCGGTCAATCTTGCTGAGGCATTTCAGTCTGCACTGAAGGCCAAAGTTGCACCAAGAGATCAGCTTATCGCTCTTGGCGTGCCTGTCACGCTTGATCGCAGCCAGGGCGAAACTCGCGTTGATTCGGTCTTTGCGATTGTGACGGCACCTGCGCCAACTGATATTCGAGCCAACGGGTTCTGGTCCACAATCGATCCGCTTGAACCTGCAGAGAAACCAGAAATTGCAACGGTGCTTCCGGCGGCTCAGCCCTTTGACAAGCCTGCAGTGAGCGTGCAGATCACCTTCGATGGAGCGGAATTCAGGCGGATTTTGGATCTCGACCCCGATGGTCCAGATGGTCCGGTCCAGCCGGTTCGCCGCGCCTGGTACCGTGAGCTTGAAATCATCGGTGTTGAACTTGAACGTGAAGAATTGCTTGCCGATGGTTCATTTGGAAACGCTTCAATCGTCCCCGCAATGCCCGGACGCTTTAGTGGTGAGCAGACATTCAGCACAAAGGTGAAATCTGCTGGCGATGTTCCGACCGCATTGGCGGATGTCAAGGCCGCCGCGGGAGAAGCGGTGCGGCCAGCGTTTTATGACACTCTTGAGGGCACACCTGTCTGGATCGAACCAGCGCTCGTTACTGAAACTGGTGAAGATCAGACCGAGAAGAACTTGAAGAACTTGTTCGATCAGCGGGCGGGTCTTCAGAAACAGCTCGACAACATTAACAAGCAGCTTCAGGCGCGTGGGGCCGCTGGCGCAAGACCTCGTGATGGAGGTGGCGGCGGTGGTGGTGGAGGTGGTGGCAAGAGTGGTGGGGCGGCAGCTCCTCCAACCGGGGAGAAAGCCAAAGACCCTCAGGTCGCAGCACTCGAGCGTGCCGCTAAGAACAAGGCCGATGAACTTGATAAGAATCGGCGTGCAATTGAGGCACTTGGGGTTGATGCGACAACAGGTGCACCGCTTCCTAAGGCAGCTGTTGCCGCCAAAGCAGAGGCTCCGCTGCTCGATAATAAAGCATTTAAGGCCTGGGCGCACGATGTTTTCGCGTTGCCAGGAAAGGTCTATCGCTATCGTGCTCGCGTTCTCTACAACAACCCATACTTTGGGCAGGCGAGTTTCCTGAAAGATGAGCAGAGGCCGCAGGCGGAAAACGCTATCGGTCGCGGCATGTGGTCTTCATGGACAGGCGATGTGCCGGTCGACGCTCAGGAAAATTTCTTTATCACAAGTGCCGCCCCAACCGGTCCCATCAGCGGCCCGCGTGCGACAGTTGAGATGTACAAGTTCTATTACGGCTATCCGCGGCGTGCGAGCGTGAATCTTGAACCCGGTGACGTGCTCGCTGGCACTGCGAGACTTCCAGAAGGTCTGCTCGTCTTTGATATCAAGAAGCTTCAAGATGAACGTGCCCGACCGGCAGTCGCGAATCCACCACCCAACGATCGCGACGGTGGTGGCGGAAAGGGTGGCGGCTTTGTGGCACCGCCGGAAGAGAATGTTGATAAGCCCAAGGAAGAGATTCCCGGAACTCCGATACCGCGCGAATTGGCTGTCAGCGTCAATGCGATGCTGCTTGATGCCGCCTATGCCGTTGGAGGAAATAGCGCGGAACGGGCATTGGCGTATCTGCGAATGGGTGGAAACACCATTTCAACCAGGTTCCCTGAGCAGGAATTGCAGTCGCCGCTGTTTAAACGGCTTCGGAGCCAGGCCAAGCTCGGCGACTCTCAGGGCAAGTCAAAGCCATCTCTCAAGCCCAAGCAACCCAAGAAAGATGAGGAGTTGCCACCTCCTCCCCCCACGCGGCAGAATCCAGGTGGCGGCGGCG
>SXOY01000209.1 GCA_005776545.1 Planctomycetia bacterium
ACAGAAATGGAATTCTTTGCGTTCTCGGGGTTACGGATCTGTGGCAGATTACTGACTGCGAAGACCAATAGGGCATCTTCGTTGTCTCGCATGAAAGTATCAATAGCAGCACACGCGTAGTCATACTGCATGGTGGCATCGTTGCCCCAACTGTTCGTATGCACGCGCGCGCCTTGAGCGTAATGCAGCCCGAATCGCTCCATAAAACTCGCCTGAGTTGTCAAAGGCGCCGTATTGAAAACGATCTTCGCACCAAACGCAACGCCGCGAGTCGCACTCTCGATTCCTTCATCACCCGCAGCGATCGCTGCTACGTGCGTACCGTGCGCGTCGTATCCACCCACAACCGCGTTGTATGCCAAAATCTTTCGGTGACTTGGACCAATTGGATTCACAGGGTCCAAAAACGAACAGTGCTGAGTCGAGACAAAGCCATCAATAACTCCGATAATCTGATTAGTCCCAGTCAGCCCATGTTCATACAACGGGCGACTCCCAGCGATATTGGATTGAACAATCCATCGCTGATTTAGATCTCGCGGCATGAATTCCGGCAATTCCTCAATGTACTGGATTGCATCGAGTGCGGAAAGTGCGGCAAGGTTTGCTGGGGGAATAGTTGCAGTAAACGAAACCGCATCGCGGATGTGTTCGCTTTCAAAAACTGTCAATCCAGGCACCTGTCCGAGTTGTTGCCCAACAACGCCGAACAACTGCTGCCGCGGAAACAGCAGAACTCGCACCGCAACCAGATTCTCTGCCGCTAAGTTCCGGCGGTGCGCCGAAGCAAATGCACGAGAACCAATTGATGGATCGAGCTTCCATTCATCCTTGAAAATTACCACGCTCGAAACAAAATCAAGTTCTCGCAGCGAAGCGGGCGAGACATTGGCAAGGTCAACCAAATAGGAAAGACTGGGCAAATAACCATCGAGAACTATGCCGCGGATTTCAAGTGCAGCAGCGCGGGCCGGGGTAAGCGGCTGACTCAGCGTGAGCACGTAATGCGAAGCTGGTGACAAAACGTCCGCGTGAAGAAGGTTGTCAAGCTGGGCAAGCCGAAAAGTGCCGGTTCGAAGCGACAGCTCCCCATTTTTCGCGACGATCGGCCCAAGTGCGATCGCGAAGTGCGCAGCACAAAACGCAGCGCACACCACGCTCATTCGCACCACATCCGGCTTAGGCACCCGCGCTCGACGCGTCATGAAAAAGCTCTCTTCTCCCACTCCGATGTTGCAAGAACCCGAGCGAATTCCTTCCTCCCCGCGAGTCCCCAGCAGAAAGAAATTCCCCCAAGCATTGTTGCACCGCAACAAGCCCGGCGGGAGGGATGGATCCGAAATATTGATGGTGAAAAGGCGGGCTTTTCCCCGCTAGGCCGGAGCAATTCCCTTACATAACAGGGGCGAACTGGTCGTCCAGGGAGGCAAAAAGCGCATCCCAGGCTGAGGGCTGCTCAATACCCATGACCGTCAATGCTTGTGCCCGGTCAGCACACACAGTCATCTGACGATCAAGCTGCGTGGTGCGCAAGATGTCGCGAGCTGGCCCCGTTAGTCCGAAAATGGCAAGGTCCCACCCCTGTCCGCGGCACATCTTTGTGACCTTCAACAGTGAGTTAATCCACGAGCAGGTAAACCCGGTGACCATCGAACAGTCGAGCACAAGTCGACCGGCGTGTTGTTTCGCGAGTTTGTGCAAGTGTTTGTAAAGAACAGCGGCTTCGCCATCCTTGATCGAAGCGATAGTGACTCTCGCAACCGCGACGCCTTGGTGCACAGTTGATTCGAGAAGCGTGCCCTGCTGACAATCAGAATGCGATTGAACGACCTCGTACATAAACACCCCCTGCAAACACCGCAGCAAAATCGCCGCGTACGTTGTAAAGGTGCAATTGAGGCTCGAAGTATGCAAATGCGGAAGATAGGAAAACTAGGTTCAGGCCGTACACTGGAACAACTGCACCGAATATGCGGGATATGCGGCCCAAGAACGCATCGACAATGCCTGCAACAATGAGTTATGAGCAGCGACAGACACGACACCCCGCCAATGGGACCGCCCGCCATTCAAGCACCCTGGAGGCTCGCATACCTTGAAGGAGTCGACGCGAAGGAAAAAGCGAGTGGCCCGCCCCCAACCGGCAGCGGCTCTTTTCTGCTCGACTATTGGAATGATCCATCTCGCGATATTGAAAACCATGTAATCGTGCGCACAAGCAGCGGCCTGATCCTGCTCAACGCGTTTCCATATTCCAACGGTCACGTGCTGGTTGCTCTGGGCGATGCAAGACCAACTCTGCTTGATTACGAACCTTCGCAGCGAGAAGCACTGTGGAAACTCGTTGAAACCGCGGCGGACATTGTGCAACGTGCACTCCAGCCACAAGGGATCAATATTGGAATCAATCAGGGACGAGCCGCGGGCGCTGGCGTGCCACAGCACCTGCACGCACACCTGGTCCCCCGCTGGGCAGGTGATGTGAATTTCATGACAACAGTGGGTCAGATTCGCGTGGTGCCAAGTTCGCTCGATGCAATGGCCGCCCGACTTCGAAAACACGTGAAGTGATAAAGAACGGAACGAGCCTCCCGACCATACCCCTATTTTCGGTAAGGGGGTTCTCGGTCTGAACTTACATCAAAGAACCTGACGGACTGGGTTGCTGGGCGCATCACAGTAACTAGTCATGAGCACCGAAAGCGAAAACCCATCACCAGCAAACAACGAGAAGCAAGCGGTTTCTTTGCCCGGCGATATTGCTGATTTGCTGGTATCGCGCGTGGTGGATGGGGTTGCTACCGATCGCGATTGGAACGCCTTTGAGTCAGTTGCGGGAAACGACACGACCGCATGGCGCGAACTGGCCGTAAGCCTCGGTTCGGCACAGCGAGATCAGGCGGCCTTGAGCCGCGCAGTGGAATTGCAAATTGCAGCTGCCAGCGCAACAGCACTTCCATCTGAAGAAAGTGCACAGTACCCAATCGAGATTTCAACCGCCGCAAAAACCTGGAATTTTGCCCGCAGTGGACTTGGCTGGGTTGCCGCGGCAGTGCTGGCAGTAGCAGCCTACACAGGCAAGTTTAATCCCAGCCGCGTGAGCACCCCCAGCGGAATAAGTCACGCTGGAATTGGAATTCCCTATCCAGAGTCGTTTCCAAACGCCTCATCCACTCGAGATCTACTTAACCAGTATCTTGACCGCGGCATAGAAACCGGAGAAGTGCTCGGCGAACTTCCCGACAAGTTAATGCTGCAGGCCCAGCCCATCAAGCTCGATGACGGATCCGATGGCTACGAGGTCGTGTTTGTACGACAAATAGTCGAGCGGGCCAAAATGCCAGACATCTATCAGATCCAAAAGGGTTCAAGCGATGAACTGGGCAGAGAGAATATCAAACAAGTCCCATTGCGGATTCAAAAACCGCGCAAGGGTTCAACGTAAGCAGACAGGGAAAGGCGTACGAAAAAGACGCGCATCTTCATGCAAGGAAGTAGTATGAGAAACATCTGTGGTATTTCAAGTTTGGTTGTGGTGTGTGGATTATGTGCCTCCTTTGCTTCGGCCCAGCAGTCGTGGCGGGATGATGGTAATTCCAAAACGACAATTTCCATGCAGTCCAGCGACGGCTCCGACACATTTGAAGTTCGCGTAACCGATGGAAAGGTGACCGCCAAGCACAATGGCGAGATTGTTCCCGAAGATCGTATCAAACGTACAGAAAACGGCGACGAAGTCACCATCGAGATTCTCGATGAGGCCGGCAACGTCCTCAAGAAATTTGATCTCAATAAAGCAACATCGCCGCACATTCGGCTTCAGGGCACAGGCGCGACCGCATGGACCGCAACTGCCCCCAAAGCAAGGAGCGGTTTCCGCGCTGCCGAGCCGGTTGAAGGCATGGCTTTTGCGGTCGCACCTGAAATGGACAATCCGCCACCGGTCATGGTGGGCGTCACAATGTCTGAACCCGAAGCGTCTGTGCTCGAGTTCCTGAAACTCGAACACGGCGTGGTGTTTGACCGCGTGATTGACGGCCTCCCCGCCGCAAAAGCGGGTGTGAAAGCGGGCGACATTCTGGTTGAAGTCAAGGGTGAAAAGGGCGTTGACTCGATGCGGTTCCGCGACATTCTCCGCGAAACCAAAGCCGGTGACGAACTTGAAATCAAAGTCGCACGTGCCGGCGGCGAGATTCACACCCTCAAGCTCTCTCTCGTAGCATTCGACGCCAAAGCTCTTGGTCGAGAAGAAGCTGGCGCAATCGAATTGGACGAGAGTCCAATCGAAGTCTACTCACACGGCGGCGCACATAAAAACTGGGAACAAGCCCATACCGCTATCGCCGAAGCACTCGCGAACTTGAAACAACATCACGGCCTGGATGACAAAGTTCAGAAGAGCATCAAGGAATCGCTCACTAAGGCGATGGAGTCACTCGCCGAGGCCAAAGACTCGCTTCGAGACGTGCAGATTTTCTCAAACAACGGCCAGTGGGACCAAGCCACCCCAAAACTTCGCATGACTCCAGGCGGACAAAACAAACTCATGGTTGTTCCCAGAGTGCCGGAAGTACCCGCTCTGCCGGGAATGAACAGCGAACGCATCGAGAAACTGGAGAAGAAGGTTGATGACCTGAACAAGAAACTCGATGCGATGATGGAATTGCTGAAAGATCGCAAGTAGCTGGACACATCGCCGGGTGAAGTTTCCCGGTGGGGATCGAATAACTAACTAAAACCCCTTTCGCGCCACGGGTGGTCCGTGGCGTCTAGAAGCCCCGGGACGCGCGTCGCGGGGCTTTGTCTTTTTTGACCCACAATTGACGCACTTTTCCCCATTCTTGTCGAATCGGTGACCGGTATGATCCGATAAGTACGTGTGTCCGCCGAACTCTTGTCAAAGAGCTGTGGAAGCTTTGGAGCAACTTTGTGAGCAACGACCCCATCAACCAGGTTCAGGCGGCATATCAAAAGCTGCGAGCAGAGATTCACCGTGTCATCGTCGGTCAAGACGAAGTTGTGGATCAGATGCTCATCTCCATTTTCTGCCGCTCGCACGCGATCGTGGTTGGGGTGCCCGGTCTCGCTAAAACGCTTCTCATCTCAACGATCGCCAGAAGCCTCAATCTCCAGTTCTCCCGTATTCAGTTCACGCCCGATCTCATGCCATCAGATATCACCGGCACAGAGGTGATTCAAGAAGACAAGAACACAGGTCAACGGTCCTTGCGATTTGTCAAAGGCCCGGTCTTTGCCAATATCGTGCTCGCCGACGAAATCAACCGCACGCCGCCCAAAACACAAGCCGCGCTTCTTGAAGCGATGCAAGAAAGACAGGTCACAACCGGCGGCCAGCGTCACGCTCTCCCCGACCCCTTCTTCGTACTCGCAACCCAGAACCCAATTGAGCAGGAAGGGACCTATCCGCTGCCTGAGGCCCAGCTCGATCGCTTCATGTTCATGATCAATATTGGATATCCCACCGCCGATGAGGAACTCGAAATCGTTCGGCGCAGTTCCACAAAAGGTGAATTCCGAATCGATCAAGTGCTTGGCGCAGAAGAAATCGCAGCAGTTCAGACACTTGTTCGTCAGATGCCCGCCGCGGATCATGTCATCAAATACGCTCTCCGGCTTGTCCGCGCGACTCGCGTAAACGAAATCGCCGATGACGGCATCGCTCGCCCCAAACTTGCCAAGGCCTACCTCTCCTGGGGCGCCGGTCCTCGCGCCAGCGAATACCTCATTCTCGCCGCCAAAGCTCGCGCGGTACTCAGCGGCTCCACACACGTCACCCCCGAACACATCAAGGCCATCGCCAAGCCAGTGCTTCGCCACCGCCTTGCTACTAATTACAACGCAGAGGCCGACGGCGTCACCACCGATCGCATCATCGATAATCTGCTCGCAGAGATTCCGCTCGAAAGCAGCGACGCTCTGGAGAAAAAACAGATGAATGAAGTGTTGCGCTGATGCCCAATACCTGGGCTGTCCGGTGCGACACGCACATCAAAATAAGTGTCTAGCCTTTGGCACATGACCCCGACGCCGCACACCCACCCCGTATTCAATCCGCGGACACAGCTTGTTGCCTCGCTTGTTGCCGGCGTGCTCCTGTTCTCAGGTGTCCTTTTCTCCAAGTTTGGCGGCGATTTCCTCAAAACTGCCGCCGACCCCCTCGCGTGGATCAGCCTGATCCTCGGACTTACCTACGGTGGAAAAGCCGCCTTTGACGCACTGGCCGCGAGGAAGTTCGATATCGATGTCCTCATGGTCGTCGGCGCAGTGCTCGCTGCCGCGATCGGGCATCCCCAGGAAGGCGCATTGCTCCTCTTCCTCTTCTCGCTTTCTGGCGCGCTCGAAGAGCTTGCCATGGAACGCACCCAGAGCGAAATAAAAGCGCTGCACAAGCTCATGCCCAGCGAAGCCGTGGTCTTTCGCGACAACGCATGGATCAAGGTGAGGCCCGAGCAACTCGCAGTCGGTGATCGCATCATGATCCGGCCCGGCGATCGGGTCCCCACCGATTGCCGCATAGTGAGCGGCAGTTCCGAATTCGATCAATCCGCCATTACCGGCGAATCGCAGCCGCGAAGCGTGCAAACCGGCGACGATCTCTATGC
>SXOY01000210.1 GCA_005776545.1 Planctomycetia bacterium
AGATGGGGTCGAATTTTCGTCCACTGCGCATCTGTCAGGCGAACCAATTCCCGGCTCATGATCGGCCTCCTTGCCGACCTTTTCATCGTCAACCGCTTCTCAAACTATCAAATTGTGGTTTTGAAACAGCTTCTAGTGCCTGTATTATCCAGAGCGACTCTCTCAAACAAAAAAGTTCAGTGATCCACTTTCTTTCCGAGCTTCGGCGTCAGCTGCCCCAACGCTCTCTCGAGCGTCTTGGCGTCCTTTGCCTCCAGATTCAGGCGAAGCAGCGGCTCGGTATTGCTCTTGCGAACATTGCACCACCAGCCCTCTTTGGTGAAGCAGTCGATAGTCACGCCATCAAGCTCATCAGTTGTGCCGTTGGATGGTGAACCGGGGCCAAATGTGCGCTTAAGGTCAACCAGTGCGGCATCCTTATTCTCGATCTGGAAATTGATTTCGCCGGACTGCGCATAGCGAGCAATCGGCGCTATCAACTGGCTCATCGGCTTTGTGCTCTTTGCCAGCACAGATAGAGCTGCTGCCATCGCGATCGCGCCCGAGTCAGCATTAAAATTTCCAGCAAAGTAGAAGTGGCCGGAGAGTTCGCCGCCAAAACAGCATTTTTGTTCTTTCATGAGTTGCTTCATGAAAACGTGACCAACGCGGCCACGAATCGGCTTGCCACCCGCCTTCTTGATATCTTCCTCAACAGCTTTGCTTGAGCGCAAGTCGTACACCACTGCCGCACCCGGTGTCTTGGCCAGGAAATATGGCGCAAACAACCCAGTGAGGTGGTCGCAGCCGACGACCTGGCCTTTTTCATCCACCAACACGCAGCGATCAGCATCACCATCGAAACACACACCCATGTCAGCCTTTTCGCGAACAACAGTCTCCTGAAGCTGGCGAAGATTTGAAGCTACAAGTGGATTGGGTTCATGAGCGAATACTCCCTTAGTATTCTCGTAATTGAGTTCAATGACCGAAAGGCCGGGCACCATTGAACCATTTTTCCCAAAGACACGCGGCACCATGGTGCCTGCCATTCCGTTAGAAGCATCAATGACGATCTTGAGTTTCTTGCCGCCGGTCTCGAGATATTTGTGTACGTGCTTGATGTACGGACCCCAGAGGTCGCGCTGCTCAGAGTGCCCCGTCATTGCGATCGACATCGAGCGATCAACCATCGCGGCCTGCTTGCGAATTTCCGCGAGGCCCGTTGCTTCACCTACTGGCGCGGCCTTGCGCTTCGAGATCTTAAATCCGTTATACTGTGGCGGATTATGACTCGCTGTCACCATCACGCCACCAGCGCAGTCGAGATGATTAATCGCGAAATAGACCATCGAGGTATCGCAAAGCCCAATATCGATGCAATCAGCGCCAGCAGCATTAATACCCTCGACCAAATTTTTGTGAAGCGCCGGTGACGAGAGCCGCATGTCGCGGCCAACGATGATGTTCCGCATCATCGGCGAGTTTTCCCCTCCCTCCGCGGCATCGGTCATCAAAAACTTGGCAGCACCATAGCCGATCTGCCACGCCATCTGGTCGTTCAGCAAATCGGGGTACGTGGCGCGAATGTCGTAGGCTTTGAAGACTCGTCCGAGCATGCAGATCTCCGGTCAAAAACGTTCCCGCAGCGAGAGGCCGCCCCACCTTTATTGCCCTCACCCGAAGTGGTTGAGTGAAAAGATGAGGTCGGCAGCATAGCGATGAGTCCGTCGTACTTTTAGGTAATTAACAGGGGGACTGGATGGATTGGACGGAAGTGATGAAAAAGAAGCTGGAAGTATCTCCCGCGGCTCACTTCCCCACACAAAACGTCCTGAAAATCCGCCCCAACACATCATCGGGCGAAATCTGTCCAATCACTTCTCCCATGCGATCGAGTGCGCTGCGCAGTGCATCTGCAACCACCTCCGGTGCCTGCAACTGCCTCTGTGCAGCATCAAACCCGCCAAGTGCAACCGCCAGGTTCCTATTCGCTTCGCGCAGGGAACTCCTGTGTCGCGGCACAACCAGCAGTTCTTCACTTCCCTCTGCCCCTGAAAGCGCATCGGCAATCGCTCGGCGCAATGCCGGCAATCCGGTGCCATCGAGAGCGCAGACTCTCGCCGCAGCATTGCTCAACGCAAGCCCCTGATCAGCTTTTGTCATCACGCGCACAACTCTGCCACGAGTCTTAAATTCGCCCCTGAATAGCCCCGTTGGATCACACCACACCGCAACATCCGCAGCTTCGATCTCTTCTCGCGCCCGCGACTGAGCCAGCGCATCAATCTCACCCTGCACCACTTCATCAATCCCCGCAAGATCCACCAGTTCCGCGTTGCCCGCGCCTGGAACATCGCCCGAAAGATCAATCACTTCCGCGAGCACATCCCGCGTGGTTCCTGGTGTCGCGCTCACAATCGCCCGCGCTTTTCCCAGCAGCGCATTGAACAGCGTTGACTTCCCCGCATTTGGCGCACCGGCAAGCACAATCCGCGGCATTGCTCGATCAGCACGCGAACTTTCGTGCCCACCAAGTTCTTCGATCCGCGTCAACAGCTGCATGATTCCCGCTGAAAGCCGATCCGGAGAAATCGCGACCACATCTTCCTGATCTGTGAAGTCAATCCCCGCTTCAACTAGCGCAAGCAAAGTGGTGAGTTCATCTGCGATCGCTCGATATTCGCGCCCGGTTGTCCCGCTCGCCAAACGCTGCGCCGCTTCAAGCTGCCCGGCAGAACGCG
>SXOY01000211.1 GCA_005776545.1 Planctomycetia bacterium
CAGCGCCTGGTTGAGAGCAAGCAAACCGTGCCGCATTATCAGGTCACAGTCGAAGTGGATATGGATTCACTCATCGACCTCCGCAAGAAACTCAACGAACAACTTGCATCCCAAGGCGTGAAGCTCAGCGTCAACGATTTCCTCGTTCGCGCCTGTGCCCTTGCAATGCATCAGCATCCATACGTCAACAGCCGCTGGGTGGGCACCGCTGGCTCAGAATCAATCGAACTGCTTGCCAACGTCAACATCGGCGTGGCAATCGCCCTCGATGAATCCAAGGGCGGCGGCCTGGTTGTCGCCACTCTCCGCAACGCCGATCAGATCGGCCTGCGCCAAATCTCCTCGCAGACCAAGGGTTTTGCCGACAAGGCCCGCGCCAAAGGCCTGGCTCCCAACGACATGAGCGATTCGACCTTCACAATCTCAAACTTGGGCATGTTCGGCGTCTCGCACTTCACCGCAATCATCAATCCACCCAACGTCGCAATTCTCGCAGTCGGGGCGGCAATCGAAAAACCCGTCGTCCGCAACGGCAAACTCGAAGTCGGCAGCGTCATGAGCATGACAATGTCCAGCGACCACCGAATCGTCGATGGTGCAATGGCTGCTCAATATCTGCAAACCGTGAAGGGCTTACTCGAAGCTCCGGCAACTCTCCTGGTGTGAGCGTCACCAAGTACGCCTGCACCTCGAGCCGCCGTGTTCTCTGTGTACGGAAAAACCGGCGACAACACAGGATGTGCGTGTGATTCGAAGGCTCTTTATTTCACTGCTTGTGTGTCTCGTCCTGGGCATAACCGCGGCAATTGTCCTGCCGCGGATGGGGATGAACATGCCCTGGTATGTCCCACTGCTCGCATTCGCGGCGATATTCATCGGCGTGGTACTCAACACCGATCTGGCAGCAGAGATCGAAGATGGAAAGCGTCCAGAAACTCCCGATACTGAGGATACACGCGACACGCAACAGCAAAGTTTCAAGATCGATGAATACGAAGACCGCACGCACTGATCCTGTGTGCGGTCACAGCCGACCCTTGGAGAGAAACGAAGATGCGGCAAACACGACCGCGACCACGCACAGCAACATCGCAAATTGCGTGTTGTTGTATACGAAGTAACAAATAGCCGCGAGGCCACCGTATCCAAGCAGCGACGAAAGCCATGCAAACTTGGGAGGAAACGCCGGCGACACCAGAATACACACCAGAATTCCGCCCACAACCGGAAGGTACAGCCCAAAGAAATACCACGCTGCACCAAGTATCACCAGCCCAATCCCAATCGTGGGAAGTTCGCTCTTGTAGCGCTGAACGATCGTGGAAGTGTCACTCATGCTGCGCTCCAATGGTGTATGAGCGAGGCGGAACCGAATCAGGCCTTCTTCTTTAGGGCCATTACGTTCAAGCTGATATTCACGCCGGCGAACTTTGTCTCTGACATGTCTTTGAACAAATCAAACGACGGCACGCGGCGGATATTCTCAAAACCAGTCTGATGCAGCATCGCTCCCAACAGCTGAAAACTGAATGCAGTCTTGTGGAAGTCAAACTCATCTATCTGTCCACCCATGATCATGCGCTGCACATGGAACTTCTGCGGAATATCTAGCTGCGGCGAGACAAACATCTTGGAAAGAATCTCAAGATCCGGCACCGCAATTCGCACCAATCCGCCAGGAACCAGCACGCGATGAACTTCACGCAATGCTGTAGGAAGTTCCTTCTGATATCCCAGATGTTCATACACATGCGATGCGTACGCCTCTTCCACAGAATTGTCCGCGAACATGGACAGGTCGGTGACGCTTCCGAGCACATCAACTCCGGGACGACTCTGCGTGTTGAGAATCGTCCAACCTTCGCGAACTTCCCACCCGCCCAAGTGCAATCGAATCGGCTTGCCGCGTTCTTTGTGAGCTGGTGTTGTCGCTGTTGAAGCTGTGTCCATGGGGTACCTCTGATTTATATGTTCTTGATCTTCTCTTTTTCAGCTCGAAGCCGCTTAAGTTCGGCATCGATGAACGGGGCGATTTCTCCGCGAAGAACCCGCTCGTAATCGGTCTCTTCGTATCCCGTGCGGTGGTCTTTGACGCGATTGTCGTAGAAGACATAGCTGCGAATTTGAGTTCCCCAGCCACGATCGACCGCGCCGCCGGTCGCGGCAGCAATTTCCTGCTCGCGCTTTTCTTCCGCCAGAATCTGCAATTTCGCCTGCAACACCTGCAATGCCTGACGTTTGTTCTGTGGCTGATCGCGATACGTACTCGCGACCACCATGATTCCAGTTGGCTTGTGAACCAGACGAATCGCCGATGCAACCTTGTTGACGTTCTGTCCACCAGGGCCAGTAGCGCGAACAAATGGTGTTACTTCAAGATCATTCTCTGGGATCGTCACATCGATCTCATCAAACTCAGGTGTGGCTTCAACCGTTGCAAAGCTGGTCTGGCGTTTTCCCTGCGCGTTGTATGGCGATACGCGTGCGAGGCGATGTGTGCCGCGCTCGCATTTGAGGTACCCAAACGCAAACGGCGCTTTGACGTGCAGCGTTACCGAGTCGATCCCGACTTCTGATCCAAAGCCGCGTTCCACTTCTTCGATGTCGAATCCCATCTTCTCGCAATAGAAGATATACATGCGGAAAAGCATCTCCGCCCAGTCGTTGGCTTCTGTGCCGCCCTGTCCGGCAGAAATCGTAAGAAAGCAGTTCTTGGCATCGTGTGGCCCAGAGAGCAGTGACTGCAACTCGACCTTTTCCATGCGCGGCACAAGGCGAAAGAACATCTCATCGGCCTCAATCAGCAGGTCTTTGTCATTGCTCTCGCGTGCCATTTCGTAGGCGAGCTTGGCATCTTCAAAATCTCGTATGACGCCGGTCAGGCCATCGGTCTGAGCTTTCAGCCCCTTCACCCGCATAACGATCTTTTTCGCGGCTTCAGGGTTGTCCCAGGCCCCCTCGGCGGCCATTTCCCCTTCAAGGGCTTTCAGGGCTTCCATCTTCTTGGCGTAGTTAAAGAGAGTCGCGGATTGTTAAAATCCGCGCCTCAAGGTCGTTTATTACGGGTTGATGTGCGTCAAAGTGCATAGGGCGGGAGTCTAGGGGGGCTGTTGCCTTGAAAAGTTGTTTTTTGCCACGCGCCAGAACCAGCCCGCGGCGACGTTAGTAGTGTAAAGCGGCCCACAATGGTCGCCATACTGAGGAGTTTGTACATGTATTGTCCAATGCCCCGACTCTCGATAATCGCAACAATCGCACTCTTACCCCTCGCCGCCGGACAGGCAATTGGGATGATGAAACAACCGGCACAGGCCGTCCAGGGTCAGCCCATTCAAGTAGTGGAAGGCAAGCTGCTGCAGGCGAAAGTCGTCAAGGGCGAGCCACTCGCCGAGAAGACTGGCGCCGGTTTGGGCGTGGCGAATCCGGTGAAGGTTGCGGGGATGCCTCTGTATTCCGTGAAATTCAATGGTGGATCGGTAGGAGATTATCTTGAAGCAATTCGTGCAGGGAGCGAAGGCTCGCCATTGAACGTGACGTGCTCTGAAGAAGTGCTCAACAAATTAATTGGTTCGGTGACGCTTGAAAAAGTGAATCTTCATACAGCGCTCAATGCGGTTGCCGCTGCTTCAACGGATCCAAATGTGAGCTTTCAGGCGCAGGCACTTGACTACGGATTACCGCGTGACACCGGGGCGCTTCCCGCGTATAGCCTTGTCATGTCGAAGAGCAGCTCAGCCCAGCGAAAAAACAGCGAGGTAAAGACATTCTCGCTGCGGGAGTACGTTGGCGAAGCCAAGGGTGATGCGGCGGTGAAACGTGCAACATCACTGATCTCTGCGGTTGAAGCGGCATTGGGTAGCGATGAGTCGGCCGCCCAACGCTGGGTCGTGAAGTTTCACCCCGATTCCAACTTGTTGATCGTGCGCGGGAATCCGGATGATATTGCAGTTGCCAATCAAGTTGTGACTCAACTCGTCTCCGAAACCGTCAACCAGGGACAAGAAGACCGTAGAAGAACGCTGGTTGCCGTGGAACGCGAAAAAGCCCTCGAAATGGCCTCAAAAATGCTGTATGAAGCTGATAGACAGCGCAAAGAATCGGCGGCAATGGCGGAAGCGGCACAGAAACAACTTAACGATGGCTCAGCCAAAGATGGGCGTGACCATAACGAAGCATGGCTTCTGCTCAAAGAAGCCGAAGAAAATTTCACATTTCGCCGCGATCAGTATCGCCGCATCGAGGAACTCGCAAAGTTCGGCAACGTCGTACAGTCTGGCAGTTCGCAAGCTGAGGCAAAGGTGCGAGAATTGGAAGTCGTCATCGTCAAGCTTCGGCAGCAGGTTCAGGAATTGCAACAACTGTTGAATGAGAAGTCCCATGGCGATGGCGGCAAGTAATCTCTACCGGGAGTTAGCGTTGCATTTGCATGCGGGCGATAGCACGCTTGATGCGGCACAGAGTGTTGCCGCCGATGAACTCGCTCGCCGCTGGTCGAGCGAAATCAGCTGTGGCAGCGCGGCGGCGTTGTCGCAGTTATATGAGGCGTGGTTTGATCGATTAGTGACCGCCGTACAGGCTCGGACAGGGCGGGATGAGTCCTTTGCGTTGGACGTGGTTCAAGAGGTCATGCTGAAAATCGCAGAGTCGATTCCATCACTTGATTCACATGCCGATCTCGAGCGCTGGATTCTCAGAGTCTGCTACACGACCGCCATCGATCACATGCGAAGCGGCCAGCGTCGAGCGACTCGTGAAACCTGCAACGTGATGAAACACGGAGGTCACGATCCAGTTACCGCTCTCGCAGCGTCCGAAGACCACCTTCAGGAACTTCAGCAAGCACTCGCGCAGCTCGGTGACCCACAACGCCAGTTGCTCATTCTCCGCTAGTTCCGCGGCAATTCTCTTCGTCAAGTCGGGGCGAGATCGGGTCAACTCCCGATGCCGCACACGGTCGCATTCGCCGCGCACTTCAATCACTTCGAAAGCTCATCAAGGGGTCAGAATCATGAACCCACACGATCGCGAAAATCGCAAGCAAGAGATATTGACTCTTGCCCAGCAGGCACTCGAACGTCGTGAAACGCACCGTCGAACACGTCGAACACGTCGTCGCAATCTCGCGATTCTCGCTGGCGCATCGATGGTTGTAGCATTGGGTTTTGCGGGCGAGTACTTCAAGCAGGCGTTGACAGTTGCACCCAATCCCGAACCCCCTCTGATCGTGATTTTGCCACCTCCAGAATTGACATCAACACCGGAAATGGCAACTGCAGTTCCGCATTTAGAAACACCCTCGTGGATCGTTCCGACAAAACCCCTTCGCGCCGATCAACTGCTCGAATCGCGAGTGCCGGCGGTGCTGATCGCCAGCGATGCTGAATTGCAGGCGGATCTAGAAGAAGCGGGCACTCCGGGAATCGTCCGACTCAATGGCCGCGTATATGCCGCTTTTGAACTCGCCCCGGTCGAACCCGAACCTGTTTCGCCACCTTCTTCCGGGCCAGTTGTGCCCCCAACGCCTCCAACTGCCGAGGTATAGTTGCGGCGTGTTCGCAGTTGCCGTGCAACCAGATCGAGCCGAAAAATCGCCCACGCCCGCCGAGGCGGCGAGCATTGTCAGTTTTTGGACCATCTTCGCGTTCTTGTCAGTGCTGTGCGTGCTGATCTTGGTGCTTCTCATGGGTATCCGTCGCAAGCAGCGCAAGTTGCTCAATATGCAGAAAAAGCCTCCGCGGACACGCCATGTTGATGCATGGACCATTGCCGGGGAGCGCATGAAGTCTCCGGATGATCTCGATGATCTGATTGATACCCCGCCGCCAGATCCCAGTGGAAACTTCGAGCCTGATAGTCGCCCACCCGGCGGCAGTCGCGGCAATTGGGGCGGTCCCAACAATGGCGGCAGTGGCAGCAGTGGGGGATCACGTGAGTAATCAGCGACCCAGAGCGCTCGTGGTTGGCGGTGCCAAGCGAGTCGGGCGGGCAATCGCTATCGCCCTAGCGAAGAGCGGGTGTGATGTTGTCATTACATATCGAAATAGTGCACAGGAAGCCCGGGACACTCTGATTGAAATGAACGCACGCGGTGGCTCGCATCAAGCGATTCCCTGGGAGCTAGAGAACCTCGACGCGCTCTCAATTGAATCGGCGAAACTCGCAAAGAGTCAGCCAGTGTGGGACGTTCTTGTGTTTTCTGCATCGACCTATGAGCCATCGCCATTGCATGAAATAACCCCCTCGCGTTTGCAGCAAGACATGGCCGTCAACGCACTCGCTCCTCTGATCATGGCACAACAATTCGCACCCTGCATGCAAAGTTCACAACTGCCGGGCGGCGCAGCCATCGTTGCGATGATTGACATTCACGCGCTGGGTCGGCCCCGTAGGGACTTTCTTTCCTACTCAATGTCCAAGGCCGCGCTGGGTGAAATGGTGCAGTCGCTTGCACGCGATCTGGCTCCCACAATTCGCGTCAACGGCGTCGCGCCCGGTGTCGTGGCCTGGCCGGAAACGGGCTTTGAAAGCGATGCGAAAATGCAGCAGGAATATCTCAGCCGTGTGCCGCTCAAACGCGCAGGAACGCCCCAGGACGCGGCGGAGGTAGTGCGGTGGCTTTCTCTGGAAGCGAGCTATATCACCGGCGAAATCATTCGAGTCGACGGTGGCCGCTGGCTTGCGTGATTTATTTCTTCTTTGACGCGAACATGCTCTGCAGCGAATCACGCTCAAATG
>SXOY01000212.1 GCA_005776545.1 Planctomycetia bacterium
CAGGTGTTGATCAGTTGGATCCCGTTCATCTACATCAACTTCTTCATCATGCTTGGGTACGCCGTGCTTTTGGCGGTGTCGAATGTGTTTGTGTTGCGTTTGACCAAGTGCAGAAGTCAGGGTGTGGCCGCCGCGATTGGGGCCGTTGTCGGGCTTTTCGGATTAGGGGCCTCGCATTTCTTTGCGTACACCGCCCAGGTGTATGACGGCATCGGCGTGGTATGGGGGCAGGGTGGGCCGCCGGTTGGGTTCTCGGATTACATTTCAGAAAAGGTTGCACAAGGTTGGTCGATCGGGCGGCATGGCGCAGGCATTCCAATCTCGGGGTTTTTTGTGTGGGCAATCTGGGTGATCGAGGGATTGGCGATAGTCGTGGTGAGCCTGGGCGGAGGGATCGCCGCGGCGGAGACACCTTTCTGCGAGAAATGCGGTTGTCGCGCCAATAAGAAAGCCGGAGAGTTTTCGGTGTCGAGCGTTTCGCCGGCCACGGTGGAGCGGGTCCGCGAAGCCGGATCGGTGCGGGAAATGCTCGCAGATAGCGGCGGGGGCGCAAGCACCGACAAGCTCACCTACAAGGTCACGCGGTGCCCATCATGTGATGGCTTGACCACGCTTGAGATTGAATACGAGAGCGTCGAAGTGAAAGATGGAAGTGAATCCAAGAACTCAGAGACCCTGCATGATGGGCTGCTGCTTTCCGAAGGTGAGGCGAAGGTGTATTTGAGTCGGGCGAAATAGGTCGGACAAACCAATCACCCAACGAGGTTTCGGAATCCCATTCCTGCCATCGGGTAGTACTTGGAGAGCGCATCGCTCAGCCGTTCTTCATCGGTAAGTGCGATGGAGCATGGTTGATTGACGCTCCAGTTGACGAATCGCAATGCTCGCGGCAAGTTGTCGCGGGTCGTGCAGACCACCACCTCATCTGCGTTGAACTTGATCGGGATCACCGAGAATTGCCATGCCTGGCGGCGTGAAATCAGCCGCAGTGCTTCTGGATCAACTTTCTGTTTCATTGGGTTCAACGTTTTCGCGACTGATTCATATTGATAGGCCCACGCGCTCTCGACATCAACTGGGTCAACATCGAACATGCGCTCGGCGAGCCATCCAAATGGGCGTTGTGTGGTCGCTTGCTGTGCGACGATTGCATCGCGCTGTTCAGGAGTAATGACACCTTGTTTCACGAGCACATCGCCAAGTCGAAGATACATCGAGGAACCCCTCTAGAAACCGCGGCGGGGTGGAAGACAATTCCGGTGACCTGCCGCGGTAGCAGGAGAATCGGAGAAGTTGCAGGGTGACTGGCGAAAGTGTGCACGAAGAACGCTGCGGCGAATTGAGTGGGAGATGTAGAACGGAGTTGAACGAGATGCGGCTGGCGAGGAGTGTGCCGGGGCAAGGAGCAATCAGTTTTGAGATTTTGGTTGCACTCAAGGCGAACGAATGACAGGCACTTCGAGTGCGTGGCTGATAATGGCGGCGGTAATTACGCACGCAGATCAGGATCAGGTTTTGCGCGCAATCACGTCCAGTAAGGGCAGGTCCGGCAAAATTGGAAAAAGCAAAACGGACCGAGATTTCAGGACGTACCAAGGTAAATTAGGCTTCAGGTTCCATGGTCGTAATCAGACCCTTGGAGGCGAATTGCTCGGTGTAAAGTTCGGCTCGCTCTTTATGTGTGACCAGGATCATGGCCAAGCCATTGGTATCTGCTTCAACGGCAATCTGGACGGCGGCTTGCTGAGAGACCGCGGCGAGTTCCATGATGGTGTCGATGACAAAATCCAGGTCGTTGATGTCATCGTTGTGCAGAAGGACACGAAAACGCGGGAGTTCTGCACGTTTTGGCGGCGTTTTCTGGGGCAGAGTTGCTGCGCCCGGCTGGGGTGAAGGTGGGGTAGATTGGTCGGCCATAAGGGGAAGTATAGGTGGACTGGTGCGATTTGGAGCGAACTGGTCGGGTGATACTACCGTCCATCGAGAAATATAACCACGAGCGGACCATAGATTGCATGGTGACCAGCGTCAGATTCTGGTATGGTGCAACATGTCCCATCGTCTGTGGACCGGAGTGATATATGAAATATACTGAAACATTGTCGATTGTCGCGGGTTTGGTTCTTGGGGCGACTTCGCTGGCGGCAGATTCGTGCCGCGTCATGCGGGCAGTGACCGATGCGAATGGCGCGAGGATCGAATTGGTCGATGCGGATGGTTGCACAGACACGCAGAACCCGGCGACCGGAAGTTTGTTATGGGTGTATCGCAACGGCTTTGCGGCAATTTCGCAGTCGGTTGCATTCGGCCCTTCGCACCTGTGGGCCGGGCAGGGCCTGAACAATGAACGGCTTCAGAGCTTTGTATTGCCAGGAGATGGGACACCCACCGATTTTGAGGTAGAAGTGAACAGTCCGGTTGGAGTTGGGTCTTCACCGATGGTCGATCGAGTCGCGATTCTGGATGGGATTGAAAACAGCGGACCGTTTGCCGTGCGAGGGTTTACTTCCGCAGGGGCGACGTGGAATTTCGGCGTGCCGCCGATCTGGCTGCTTTCGTACCCGCAGCATCAGATAAAGGTGTCGCGCGATGGCTCGACGGTCGTCGCAGGTTTCTCGTATTACGATCAGGTCCTTGCGCAGGCCTTTGCACGCGTGTACTTCATCGATGCAGTCACCGGCACAGAAATTTCTCACTGGGATGGTCCGGGCGGAATTACGGCGGTCAGCGTCACCGATGATGGTTCGCAGTGCCTCGTGACCAACAACGCAACGGGTCGTTTGATCGAGCGGGCCACGGGCACTGAGTCGTTCTCTGCCTCGGCCTCTGGGCAAGGCGGCTGGTACCACCTCTCCGGCAACGGACAGACGATTGCAATCGGCGGCTTTGATTTCCGCGTGTTCAAGAAAAACGGAGCCGGTTGGGACAACGTAATCAACTTTACCGCACCCGGCCAGTGGTTCTCCTGGGGTATCGCAGTTTCCAACGATGGAAACACAGTGTGTTCCGAATCGCCTGTCTCCTCGGCGAACTATCTTGAGACATATGTGCGGGCCTGGGATGTTCCAACGGCCGCCTTGCTGGGAGAAGTTCACACCGTTGGCAGTGGCGGCTTCCAGGATTCTGCATTTGGCGCAGCAATGGCGGATGATGGCTCATCGTTTGCTGTGTGCAGTTGGGGAACGGCCGATGACATTCATCCGGAAGTGCGGATCTTTGATCGTACGGTGACCGCGATCGGTGGGATCAATTCCACTGGCTCACCGTTCGCGCTCGCGATGTCGCCAGATGGGCGTTACACCGCATCGGGCAGCAAGGCTGTACACGCCAATGCAATGGGGAATGGAGGCGATGTTTCACTGTTTGGTGATGCCGCGTGCGATGCAGATTTCAACGGTGATGGCGTTGTCGATTTCTTCGACTATCTGGACTTCGTGCAGGCCTTTGCGGCGAATGCATCAGAAGCAGACTTTAATGCCGATGGCGTAATTGATTTCTTTGATTACCTTGATTTCGTACAGGTGTTCGCGGCAGGATGCTGAAAAAAATATGGGTTCACGTGCAGGGCACGGCCGGTGGTGGTCGTGCGTTGCTTATTTTTGCGGGCGTGCGGCAGGCCCATACCTGTGACTGAAATTGTGATACAACAAGGAAACAGGACTGAGAATGTCGCCCGCCGCGGATTTGGGCGAAAGAGTGAAATCATCGTGCATTGGATCGACGAATCCGGGATTCACGACCTTCGAAGTAGAATCGTCGATCGAAGCCTGCCATTGCTCAAAAGTCTGGTTGTTTGGCAGAGTGAACGGCGAGCCATCAGTGCGCCAGAAGATGTTGCGAGCGAGCGAGATGTTGCCTGTCCAATCGCCACTTAGCAAATTGACGCCGGGTGCCGCAAGGATGATGTTGTCGGTGAATGTGAAGGAGAGGTGGTCCTCTTTGCGAGTTCTCCAGAGCTGGGTATCGCGGCCAAACGCAA
>SXOY01000213.1 GCA_005776545.1 Planctomycetia bacterium
AAGGATGTGATTGCGGGGAGTCTGAGAGATCTTGATGAAGTGAGCCGCCGGGCGGGGGAAAAGGCGTTTGTTCCAGCGGTGGGGATTTTCTTTGCCTATTCGCGTGCCATTGAGGCGAGGGAAAAAGCGCCGAAGGCGGATCCGGCAAAAGCAGCCCCGATCTCAGGACCGGTTTCAGCGCCGAAACTCGTTCAACCACCAAAGAAATAATCACCATTCTCGTTGCAGGAATTGAATTTATGGGTGATACTTCTAGTGGGGTCGTCGGAGTAATGAGGCATTGGGAAGAAACTCCATTTTGATCGCGTGTGCGTCGGTAGCATGGCTGTCTGCGGTAGCCGAGGCGGACATTGCGCTCTTGCAGGCTGTGGCCGATAACACACTTTATCAATTGACGGATGGCTCGGTATCCAATGGAAAAGGCGAAACGTTCTTTGCTGGCACAACGCTCCAGGGGAATTCGCTGCGGCGAGGGTTGATTCGATTTGACCTATCGGGGCTGCCGCAGAACGCCCAGATTACTGCGGCAAGGCTGACGCTTCATATGTCGCGAAGTATCAGTTTGAGTCAGGCAGTGGGGATGCACCGAGCGACTGCATCATGGGGCGAGGGGACTTCAGATGCACCAGGTGAAGAGGGCGCGGGGGACATCGCAACTGCTGGGGATGCAACGTGGGTTCATCGGTTCTATAGCGACACGTTCTGGCAGCAAGCGGGAGGGGATTTTGTAGAAGTCGCCAGTTCGGTCAAGAGCGTGAATGGAAACGGTTTCTATACATGGAGTGGGCCGGGAATGGTTGCCGATGCGCAAAGCTGGCTTGCCCAAGGCGGGTCGAATTTTGGGTGGTTTGTCATTGGTACCGAGGATTTGAGCGGTACGGCCAAGCGCTTTGACTCGCGGGAGAACATAGATCCGGCGGTGCGGCCGGTGCTGAGAATTGACTATGAGGTCATTCCCTGCCCGGGAGCGGTTTCGCTCGGGGCCGCAGCAATTGCAGGGGTGTTGCGTCGTCGCCGGTGAACGGCGGGAGCGATGGTCGCGATATTTACTGATTTGATGCAATACGATTGAATCTCGGACGTTTGGCGGTGATCTTGGGTGTACTCCCCGGAGCAGCTGGCTTTGGGGTTGAAGAGTGAACGTTACCAGAAAGTGGAGGTTTGGCGATGCCTGACTCCCCGATAGTTGATGGATCCCGACCGGCGACCGCCGCGGGAGCAGAGACCGTTACCCGGCGTGATTTTTTTCGTTCGATGAAGCGGGTCGCACCGCCGGCTGCATCGCTTTCACAAGCGGCTGCGGTGGTGGCTTCGGTATGGGGTGTCGCGGCAATGAGCGAGATGCGGGCAGAGGCTGCTCCACGCTCAGTTTCCGGTGATGTAGATAAGAACGCACTGCTTGCGAAGCTTGTGAGAAGGGTGACGTGGGGCTTTACGCAAGAAGAGTATTCATTAGCGCAGCAACTTGGCTATGACGGGTACCTTGAGTATCACCTTAATGCACCTGCGATTGACGACAGCGCGATGGATGCACGACTGGTTGCATATACCACGCTGACCATGCAGCAATACCAGTTGTACCCACTTCCGGCGGGGCAGGTGGTGAATGAGCTTTCGGAGGCGATGATTTTGCGGGCGACGTTAAGCAAGCGTCAGTTGTTCGAGCGACTTGTTGAATTCTGGACTGATCACTTCAATATTGACATTCTGGATAATCAGGGGAGATATCTCAAGACGGTTGACGATCGGAATGTGATCCGCGCGCATGCACTGGGGACCTTTCCGACGATGCTTCGGGCGAGTGCGCAAAGTCCATGCATGTTGGCATATTTGAATAATGATACAAATATTGCGAGTTCACCGAACGAGAATTACGCTCGCGAATTGATGGAGCTGCACACGCTCTCGGTGACCGGTCCATACACGCAGCAAGATGTCGTTGCAGTTGCGCGGTGCCTGACCGGGTGGTCATTATTCCGGGTCGCTGCTGGCACTAACGCGGGTTTGTTCCAATTTAACTCGGCCCAGCATGACAATGGAAGTAAGACAGTATTGGGGCAGTTGATTCCGGCTGGCGGCGGTTTGCAGGATGGGTTCACTGTTCTGGATATTCTCGCAGTGCATCCGGCGACAGCGAGCTTTATTGCGACCAAACTGACAAAGCGATTCCTGGGTGAAGATGTCGCGGCGAGCATTATTGCTTCTGTTACTGCGACCTATCTGGCAACTGGTGGCGACATCAAGGCAATGATGCGGACAATCCTGAGTCCGAACAACTTGTTCACGGATTCCGGGCCACGCTACAAGCGCCCACAGCATCAGGCTATTTCGGCAATGCGGGCATTGGGAACGCCGATTACCAGCACGCAGTCATTGCGGCAGAATCACTTCGCAGCTTCGGGGCACGTTCCATTTGCGTGGGGGCCGCCCGATGGATATCCAGATTATCTTGCGCATTGGCAGGGTTTGATTTTGCCGCGTTGGAATTTTGGTGCATCACTCGCAATTAACGGCATTGGCGGTCTGACATTTGATGTAGCGACTTTCTTCGCGGGGCTTTCGACAGCGACGCAGATGGTTGACAAAATCAATACCGTTCTCTTTGGTGGCGAGATGCTGGCAAATGAACGGGCGGCGTTGATTTCGTATCTCTCAGTTAATGCCGCGGACACAACGCGGCGTCGGGACACCGTCGGCCTGGCGATTGGTTGCCCCAGTTTCCAGTGGTATTGAACTCATTGACAAAGGACTCGCATGTCACACAATCAGGATTCACATGCTTGCGATGAGTTCAATCGCCTTTCGCGGCGAAACTTCCTCGCAACTTCCGCAACGTCCGCCGCCGCAGCGGCTGTTTTGGCATCCGCTCCCGCATGGCTTCCACGCGTTGCGGTTGCGAAAAACTACAATTCCAGTGTTCGCGACGTGATGATTTCCCTTTATCTTCGCGGCGGGATTGATGGGCTTTCTGTATTGGTTCCGTGGGGAGATGCGGCGTATTACGCTGCCAGACCGAATATCAATGTGCCGCGGCCTGACTCTGGGGCGCCGCTGAAGGCAATCAACCTGAATGGTTTCTTTGGAATCCATCCCGCGATGGCTCCGTTGATGAATGCATATAACAACCAGCATTTGTTATTTATGCATGCGACGGGTTCAACTGATACAACTCGCTCGCACTTTGATGCGCAGAGGAGCATGGAGACAGGAAAGACCGGGGACCCATCGGCGCTGACGGGCTGGTTGGGGCGGCACATCTTGAGTACGGCTCCGATGAATGCGAATGCGCTGCTGCGTGCTGTTGGAATATCGACGGGCTTGCAGAAGACGCTTCAAGGTGGTCCATTGACGTTGCCGATTCCGAATCTGGATGGATTTGGACTTGGTGGCACCGGAAGTACGAATGCAGCGCGAGCCGATGCACTTGAGTCTATTTATCTTGGGACGACCGATCCCTTGAAAACAGTTGCGTACAACACGTTGCAGACTATTGACCTGCTGAACACGATCAACTTTGCTGGGTATGCGCCAGGGGGCGGCGCGGTGTATCCGACTTCCGCATTAGGGACGGCGCTGAAGTCAACTGCCGCGCTTATCAAGGCGAATGTTGGAGTTGAGGCGATTGCAATCGATGTGGCAAGCTGGGACCACCATAATGCGCAGGGAGTTTTGAATGGGACGTTTAACACGATGTTGACGGATCTGACCAATTGCCTGGCGGCGTTTTATGCTGACATGATGGCCGTGGTCACCAATCCGACTTTTACGCTTGTGGCAATGTCGGAATTTGGCCGCCGGCTTGCGGAGAATGGCTCTGCCGGGTGTGATCATGGATACGCGAATGTCATGATGTTGATGGGGAATTGCATTAACGGCGGGCAGGTCATTGCGAATTGGCCGGGGCTTTCTCAAGGACAGTTGTTCCAGGGTCAGGACCTCATGGTGACCATTGATTATCGCGATGTGCTGGCGGAGATTGTTCAGACTCGCCTTGGCAATCCTGATTTGTCGTATGTTTTTCCGTCGTATACACCGATTACACGAAACGTTACACGCTGCTAAAGTGTTGACACCCGGAGTTCATTTATGGCTCGATCGAACATTATCTGCGGCATGATTTCGGCCTCTGCATTGGTCGCTAGCGGGGTTGTTGCTGATCCGTTGTTCAGCAACAGTTCTGCCTCGCCGGCAGCGGCAGCGCTCAACCCCGTAGCGTTTTCGCTTTCAGGTGCGGCTGCCCCGGTTGGCGGATTTTTCAGTGAAGCCCAGTCGGTGGGAAGCACGGAAGCGAACATGATTGGAGGTTTATCGGCACAGTCGATTGAACTTACTGGTGCCTATCGATTCGCGGATAATTTCGTAGTTCCGGCACAGGGATGGATGTTGCAAGGGGCTTCGTTTTATGCATATCAACCGGGAGCGATTGGACCGGGCAGCCCATTTGCGGCGGTGAATGTGCGGATATGGAGCGGGGCACCTGGATCTGCTGGAAGTTCCGTGATCTGGGGGGACACCTTGACCAATCGGATGGTGGGCGCGAGTTCGACTGCGACGTATCGCATTTTCAATTCCGTGGTACCACCGTTTGCAGCGGTACCGGACAGCACTCGATTGATTTGGAGAGTTGATACGGGGTTTACGAAGTTCTTGGCCGCGGGAACGTACTGGATTGATTTTCAGATAGAGCCAACTGATGCATCGCTTCAAGCTTTTGTGCCGATGGTCACGCTTCCTGGGGTGCGGACGAGTGCTGGGTTTGATGCGCTGCAATTTCGCAGCTCAACTACGAACAGGCTGGGGGCGTGGGAAGTCATCATGGACGCAGGCAAGCCAGCCTCGGCCGCGGATGTTGCTCAGGACATTCCATTCTTGCTTGCCGGAGTCGTAGGATGTGCGGCGGATTTCAATCAAGACATGGTTGTTGACTTCTTTGATTATCTCGACTTCGTTGATGTGTTTGCCACTGGTGAAATGGCCGCCGATTTCAATCATGATGGGATTGTGGACTTTTTTGATTATTTGGACCTAGTGGATGCGTTTGCACTTGGTTGCTAGACCTGTTTCTGCCAATCCGCCATTGATGACGCTGATGGAAAGCGAGTTCGAGGCTTTGATTTTGGCATAGGTTTCGGGAAAAACGAGCGGTTTTGCTGCCAATGCGTAGAAATGCGTTGCGTTTTTGCACTGGAGTTTGTATTGTCTTCGTGAGAGTCACGCGTTATCGGGCAGCGAGAGTGAATGCATGTGGGGGGAGCGGAGAGGCATGGATGTCTGGTGAGAGGACTAAGGGGGACTCTGGCGTCGGGTCTGCGGAGATTGATGCGAGTGGGCTGGGAGTTGCGGCGACTATTGCGTGTGTAGGTGCCGCTGCAATTGTACAACCAGCCGCTGCGGCCCCGCGCGCGGTTACAGGGGATATCGACAAAAATGCACTACTTGCAAAGCTGGTGCGGAGACTCACCTGGGGGTTCACGCAAGAGGAGTATGCGCTGGCGCAGCGATTGGGGTATGAAGGCTATCTGGAATATCACCTGAATCCGGGCGAGATTGACGATTCAGAGTTTGAGACGCGGCTTGCCGGTTACACGACTTTGCATATGAGCAGCGACCAGTTGGTTCGGCTCACTGGCGGGCAGGTGGTCAGCGAGCTGGCTGAGGCGATGCTGCTGCGAGCGGTGTATAGCAAGCGGCAGTTGTACGAGCGAATGGTTGATTTCTGGTCTGACCATTTCAGTATTGATATTGATGTTGATTTATGTTTTTACTTGAAGACTGTTGATGACCGGGAGGTCGTTCGACCAAATGCGCTCGAGAAATTTCCTAAGATGCTGAAGGCGAGTACGCAGAGTCCCTGCATGTTGCGATATCTTTCGAACGACACGAATCTCGCGGGGTCGCCAAATGAAAACTACGCGCGAGAGTTGATGGAATTGCACTCACTTTCGGTCGAGGGCGGGTACACGCAGAGCGATGTGCGTGAGGTCGCCAGGTGCTTCACAGGGTGGTCGATCAGTCGGCAGACAGTGGGGAATTCATGGGGGAAGCTCTTATTTGAGTCTGCCTATCACGATAATGGTGCGAAGGTAGTTCTGGGTCACAGAATTCCGGCGAATGGCGGAGCCAATGATGCCGCGATCGTGGCAGAAATGCTTGGGTCGCACCCGGCAACGGGACGTTTTATTGCGGAAAAACTCTGTAAGAAATTTCTGGGTGAGGATGTGACCAATAGCGTGATCGATGGCGTTGCTGCCAAATTCATGTCAACTGGCGGCGACATTAAATCGATGCTACGGATGATTTTCAGGCCTGAGAATCTTTACACGGATTTTGGGCCGCGGTATAAGCGGCCGCAACACATGATGATTTCGGCACTACGCGTGTTGCCGGTGACGATAACCAGCACGCAGATACTTCGGATTACGCATCTGAACGGTGCCGGGCATCTTCCGTTTAACTGGAGTCCGCCGGATGGCTATCCCGACATGCTATCGCATTGGCAGGGGCATGTGCTTTCGAGATGGAATTATGCAGCACTGATGGTGACACAGGGAATCCCGGGGTTGTCGTTTGACGTTGGCGCGTATTTCGCGGGGCGAACTACGGCGGCGCAGATGATTGATCACATTGACGTCACACTTTTCGGGGGCGAATTGCCATCAGTTCAGAGATCGATTCTGCATTCCCATTTGTCAGTCAATCCACTTGATGTCGCGCGTCAGCGCGACACGGTGGGTCTGGCTTTGAGCAGTCCGAGTTTTCAGTGGTACTAGGAGATCGTGTGGTGACAAGATCTGAAACTGAGGCTCATTCGTGCAGTGAATTCAGACGCCTTTCGAGGCGTCAATTTCTCGCGTCGACGAGTCTGGCGGCGGCGATGGTTGCTGTTCCGGCGTGGTTGCCCAGAGTTGCGGTTGCGAAGAACTACAGCTCGGGGGTTCGCGATGTTGTGATTTCTTTGTACCTCCGAGGCTGGATAGATGGACTGTCTGTGCTGGTTCCGTGGG
>SXOY01000214.1 GCA_005776545.1 Planctomycetia bacterium
CCGACACGCTGGTAGAAAACCGGATGATCGGGTGGAGCATCAAGAAAGATGGCTGGGCTGCGTTTGTGAACAAATGGGTTGAGCCATCTATCACGCTGGGATTCGATGCAATTCAGTTGCACAATCCCGGCGGTACGAGGCCAATCGAAGAAATGCAAGCCGATCAGTTTCTCGATGCCAAAGATGATGGAGTCGATTGGATCAGTCGCGGTTTTGTTGAGGCGTGGCGTCCGGTGACCCAGCGAATTCCAGTGATCGCCTATATCGGAATGCTCCCAAAAAACGAGCGATTTGAAGGATATTTGATGCGAGGCGATCGTGCCGGATTCTTGCAGGCAATCACCGATAGTTATCGCCTCCCCCTTGATGCTCGAATGGACATCGCCTTTGACGCTATGCACATGGTGCCTGCGGATGGTTGGGAAGTGCAGGTCCTCCAGCTCTTTGGTGCAATAGGTGTAAAGACCTACATCGAACCAATTCCAAATGTGATAGACCCTGCGTTGTTCGGCGCGAACTTTCAAATTGTGAATACAACATTGGATCGTGCACTCTTAAACGGTGAACCCTGGGTGCCAGCGTTCGATCAACTTTCCGGCGAGCGAATCGTGCTGCTCGCTGAGCCTCCAAAGGGCAAATCCTGGAAGACCATCGATGTCTGGCTTCCCGGCTGGCTCCGGCATTGGACAGGTCAAGGTTGGAGCGTTGCCATCAATCCAGCGGATTTGATCCGATCAAAAACTCGACCATGGGACTTGGTGAAGTCTGCTGCGAATGTCGGGAAGAGATAGTTATCCACAGTCAGGCTTTCTACACTGGCCTCATGGGGAAAGCGAGAACAGCACTAATTCTTGCGGTTGTGGACATCGGGTCCAATAGTGTTCGACTGAAGGTTGCACACATTCATGGCGGGCGTCGCATTGAGACGCTTCACGAGGCCCGTGAGCGGACGCGACTTGGTGCAAACCTCTCAACCACCCGCCGACTCGATGAAGAGTCGATGCTCGCATCGACCGATGCGATTGAGCAGTTTGTAAACAAAGCAAAGAAACTGGGTGCTTCAGAGATTCAAGTGCTCGCAACCGCGGCGACCCGCGAGGCACGCAATCAAGCAGATTTCATCGCAATGCTCGCCGCACGCGGCATCAAACTCAATGTCATCGACGCGGTTCAAGAGGCCCGACTCGGCTTTCTCTCTGCCTCAACTGCCTACGACCTCTCCCGCGGACTTTCAGCAGTCTTCGATATCGGCGGCGGAAGCGCTCAGATTGTGCTCGCGCAAGACGGAGTCCTGTGCAAATCAGTATCCATGCCGCTGGGCGCTGTTCGCCTGATGAAACAATTTGGCGGACCAGATAGCGTCGCCCGTGGCCTGTTTCAGCGGGCCAAAGCCCATGTTGACAGAATTCTGTACCAGGCGCTGCGCGATTGGGAACTCATCCCCAGTGTGGTCATCGGAACCGGCGGAACAGTCTCCTCACTCTCGCACGTTGCAGCGCTGCGACGCCTTGAGGCTCACATGCCGTCAAGAAAATCCCGTCCCATTTCGAGGGAACTTGATCTGCTCCCCATTCTCGCAGATATGCGTCGGCTGAAAGTCGAGGATCGCGGCATGTATCTTGGCATCCACGCAGATCGCGCAGATATTATTGTGACCGGCTTGCTGGTCGCCGACAGAATCATGGAACGGCTGGGCGCAGCGACCGTGAACATGCACGATGGGGGAATTCGAGATGGCGCATTGTTGCAGATGGTGAAGCCCGGTGGAATGAATCAATCGCCAGGCGGAAACAAGGCCGCGATTGATGCACTTCGCCGCAAATCTGGCGATGATGTGCCGCACAGCTCGCACGTGACAAAGCTCGCAAGCATGATATTTGAGCAGTTACGGCCAAAAGACTCGACGCGGAATCTGCTTGAAATAGCCGCCAAATTGCACGATATTGGCCAATTGGTGGATTTTGAAATGCACCATCGGCGCTCGGCAGAAATGATCCGGGCAGCTGCGCTTCCAGGGCTTACGCTACGTGAAGTAGAGATCATCGCCTGCGTGGCAAGATATCACCGCAAGGCCATGCCCGAACCGACGCACTATCACTTTCAGCTGCTCACTGCCAAGGACAAAGAGATCGTCAAGCGGCTCGCGGCGGTATTGCGAGTTGCAGATGGGCTCGACCGTACACATTCACAACTGGTGAAGAGTGTCGAGGTCAAGAGAGTCAAAGGCGAGTGGCAATTGGAATGCAGCCATCGGGGAAAGATCGATCGCGAACTCAATGCGGCGCGAGACAAAGCCAATTTGTGGCGACGGGTGTTCGGTCCGGTTCACATCATGTAACGCCTCTTATTCTCTCGAAGCCATCGCGAAAACGACAACGCTCCGGTAGCCATCAGCGTCATATGCGCGAACGCCAAAGAACGTGTTGTCTTTGCTGATTTTGAGCGTCTTCTCAGTGACAAGTCCCACATCGATGCTGTACTCCCAGTCAGGCGACGTAGTATCGCGCAGCATGATTTCATAGCCCTTGGTGTCGGCATCGGGGCTCACTTCCCAGCCAATGGTGGTATCTGTCGTCAGCGCCTTGGTCAAAAGTTTCACCTTTGGCGGCGGGCTGGGCGCATTGGCAAGGTGAATGAGCGATGAGAGATTCAGCCGGGCAACATTGGCGATGTATTCAGGATCAACAAACGCCGCAGTGTCGCCATACGGCTTTCCATCTTTCTCAATAACATCGGCGTGCTGCCGCGTGTAGTCCTCAGCGGGAACGCTGAAGCGAATCGCCGGAAAGCCGGACTCGTTAAACGCAGAGTGATCTCCGCCGCGGAGAAAGCGGTCCTGGCGGAATATGAGCTTGGGTCGAATCGCAAGCTGTTCCCGCTCGGCGACATAGCACACGTATCGTGCAAGCTGGCGCGAAGTTGAATCGCTCTCCATGCCTTCGCCGCGAATCCGTGCAAGGTCTTCAGCGCTCGCGCTGCGTGGAAACGCCTCGGAAAACACTCGAACAAACGTATTGGAAGCCGGGGAAGTTCCATTGCCAGAGATCGCCGCCGCGCTGGTGAATGGAATGGATGTGTCACCGACAATGTCATTGTTAAGTACAAAGACCTGGGTGTACTTCTTTGCAGCTGCCAGCGCCTGAGCGTGATACTTCGCGCCGACCAGCCCCTGTTCTTCGGCCGCACTCGCCATGAACACAACGGTGGCATCAAGCTTGAGCTTAGAAGCGACGCGTGCGCATTCCATCATCACTGTTGTGCCACTGGCGTTGTCGTTGGCCCCGGGTGCATCGCGTGTCGGGTCCATCGTGTCAGCGTTGATGGAGTCATAATGACCAACTACATACACGACCCGCTGCGCAGCGGAAGGGCTGCTTCCGGGAAGTGTCGCCACCACATTCACCAGATGTGCACCCGCTGGAAGTCGCGGCATCTTGGGGACATCAAACTCATCAAAGACAACCGTGAGTTTACCCGGGTTGGCCGCCTCAAGCTGCGCTCGAATCCACTGTCTTGACGCCGCTGCGCCGCGGTTCGGCTCTTCTTTCGACAAAGTATGCCGTGTCCCAAAACTCGCCAGCGTATCGACCACTTCGCGACAGCGATCCGCCGAAACGCCCTTGATCGCCTCGGCCGTCATTGGTGGCAAGGGGGCATTAGCCGCAAGTCCGACGGTCGCACATACGAGAGAAGTGGCCAGGGAAGTGGTGAGCATGCCCAGAGTGTAACCACCTTCCATCGGTTCTACTCTTCTGCCATGAATTCTCAAGGTCAGACACTTCGTTCCCTCATGGACCAGGACTGCATTGCACTCCCCGGGGCATTCAACGCCCTCTGCGCCATGGTCATTCGCGATGCCGGATTCAAAGGCTGCTATGTCTCCGGTGCCGCCACCACTGTCTGTGCCGGTGTGCCCGATATCGGCATCCTCACCCTTGATCACTTCTCCCGCCTCATCCGCGAAATCGCCGATGCCAGCGGCTTGCCGCTCATCGCTGATGCTGACACCGGCTTTGGCGAAAGCGAAATGGTCCGCCGCACTGTCATCGATTACTCCCGCGCCGGTGCCGCTGGTCTTCACATCGAAGACCAGGTATTCCCCAAGCGCTGCGGCCACCTCGATGGCAAAAAGCTCGTCCCCATCGACCATGCCTGTGAGAAGATTTCCGTCGCCGCCCGCACCGCTCGCGAGCTAAACAATGGGTTCATCATCTGTGCCCGCACCGACGCCAAAGGTGTCGAAGGCTTTGACGCTGCGATCGATCGAGCAAAAAAGTACGTCGAATGTGGTGCCGACATGCTCTTCCCAGAAGGCCTTGCCACCGAAGACGAGTTTGCAAAATTCGCTGCTGCCATGAAAAACCAGAAGACGCACTCAGGGCGACCTACTCCATACCCGCTTGCCAACATGACTGAGTTCGGCAAAACCCCGATCATCCCGCTTTCGCGATTCAAAGAACTCGGCTACTCCTGCGTCATTTTCCCAGTCAGCCTGCTCCGCACCGCAATGGGTGCTGTCGCCAAAGCCGCGGCACAACTCAAGGCCGATGGCTCCGTTCAGCAATTCCTCCCCAACATGCAAACACGCGAAGAACTCTACCGCACCGTCGGCTACAAGCCCGGCGTCGA
>SXOY01000016.1 GCA_005776545.1 Planctomycetia bacterium
CTACGCCAGCCTTGGTGATGATGTACCAGCCCCACCAGCCTTCCTGGTCTGGATTCTCCGCTAATTTCGACGCCATCATTCCTTCAACATCCGCCAGCGTTTCCGGCGGCCAGGTGTCGGGCACAATTGCTTCAATAATCCGGGCAAAGTCAGGTCGATTTTCGATCGCTGCCGCCGCGGATTGGGCGGTGAATGGGATGAGTCGCAGGCGATGAGTGAGGATTTCAAGAGGCATGGATGTTCCTGTACTACTTTAGGGTCACAAAGACCCTTATTGCCACTTCGGCAATATTCACTCTTTGTTCCTCAATAGTCTATCGCAACATTCGGCAAAGCGTCATGCCGCGGAGCGCGTCGCAGTCCAAGAACTCACAGCCCCCATCCACTTCGCACACACGCTTAGCATTTTGAGTTTATCAATCGGCTTGGATGCGTAGTCATCGCATCCTGCGGCGATGCACTTCTCCCGATCTTCTGACATCGCATGGGCTGTCAGTGCAACAATCGCGAGTCTGGAGCCGCGATGGCGCAACGAGCGAGCAAGCGCATAGCCGTCCATTTCGGGCATCTGCATGTCGGTAACAAGCAGGTGGTACGGGTCGCCTGTCGCTGCCGCCTTTTCGAACATTTCCAGGGCGATGGCTCCGTTCTCCGCAACGTCTACGTGGGCTCCAGCCTTTCTCAGGTGGTAGGAAATCAGTCTTTGATTGTCGACGCCATCTTCAGCAAGCAGAATTCGACCATGGAGTTGTATTGCTGGTGCCGGGTTCGTCGGTGGTGTTTGCAGGACCTGCGCCTGCATCGTTGATGTCATAGTCGCGCCCGGTGCAGCTTCGAGCGGAAGTTCCAGTTTGAATCGTGAGCCTTTCCCAGGCTCTGTCCAATCCAGCGTTACATTGCCTCCCAAGAGTGTCGCCAATTTGCGGCTGATCGTAAGACCCAGGCCCGTGCCGCCATGTTTGCGCGCCATCCCTGAATCTGCTTGCGTAAATGGGTTGAAGATAGCGTGCGCATATTCGGACTTCACGCCTGGTCCAGTATCCTCAACATCAACATGAAGTCGCAATCCTGCCGGGCCTGTCACAGCGCGAACGCGTATCTCAACTGAACCAGTTTCCGTGAACTTAACAGCGTTGCTCGCGAGGTTTGTAATGATCTGCCGAAGGTATGTCGGTTCGCTGATGATGCGGTCAGGAATCGGTGTCTCGAGCCGTATGACAAAACGTACGCCTTTGCTTTTCGCTTTGAGGCCAACAAAAGTCTCTACGTCATTGAGAATGCCTAGGAGCGGCGTTTCAACGCACTGCCTGGTCATCCCATCTGCCTCGATCTTTGAAAGGTCCAGAATGTTGCTGATCACCGCCATCAGATGTTGGCCTGCTGTCTGAATGGAATCGAGTGTCTGCAGGCGTGAGGATGCTGAGCGTGCGATTTCGCCATCCTCACGCAGAAGATCCGTATATCCAAGAATGGCGGTGAGTGGAGTGCGTATCTCATGACTCATATTCGCGAGAAACTCGCTCTTGGCGCGGTTGGCGGTTTCGGCCCGTTCCTGCGCTGTGCAGAGGCTTGTGATATCTACCAGGATCCCTCGCTCCAGTCCGCCGACCTTCCCGACCTCCTCAGCGTTTACGAAATCCTCGATCCAGACCGTGCGACCATCTGCCGCGAGCATTCGATACTGGAATCGGTGGTTGTTTCTGTTTGCGCTTTCGCGGCGGCAGTAGCTCACTGCTCTTTCGCGATCCTCTGGATGAACGTGGCTTGCCCAGAAATCCGGTGTGTACCACTCTTCTATTGGGTACCCAAGCCGTGCAGCTTGCGGCGAGACATACGTAAAAGTGTGCGTGTGCGGGTCAGACTCCCACACAATCAAATCGGTACCTTCAACAAGCATTCGGAATCGGGACTCGCTTGCAGCAAGCCGACGCTCCGCGTTCTTTCTCTCTGTGATGTCCTGGCGGATTCCAGAGATTCGCAAAGCACGCCCATCCGCACCTCGCTCTACGGCACGGCCAATTGACAGGTGCCAGTGCCAAGTCCCATCTTTGTGTTTCACCCGCGTCTCGTGCTGATAAAGCGAAGTCTCGCCCGCGATGTGGGCATCATATTCTCGCATCGCCTCGGGCAGGTCGTCGGGATGAATGCGTTGAACCCATCCTCTGAGGTTGTGCGGAACCCCGTCAGGGGTTTCACCAAGAAGTTCCGCCCAGCGACGATCGGTCGTCAATTCTCCCGTGACAATATTGTGGCTCCATGCCCCCATCCCCGCGCCATCAAGGGCCAGGTCCAGCCGCGTCTGCTCTTCAAGCAGTTCGGATGCGAGGTGTTTCGTTGCGGACTGCGATTGCTGGCTGCTTGTTCCGGTTTTCCAGATTGCCAGCGACAGGGCAAAACACATGAATGATCCCAAGACCGCGATCAGGAGTACAGTCCCTCGCTCAGTTGCCTGGTTTCCGTAGCCACATTCCCAGCCAATCCAGAGCATCGAAGTAATGCTCAATGCTAGCAGCGTGATCGAAGCGGTGTTTCGCCAACCTATTGGCCGTTCCGCTCCATTGCATATGCCTGGGCCATTTCCGCCAACTTCGTGCTTCCCGATGCGTGCCTCTGTCGCAGCAAATTGGGTGTTTGCCTTGATTAATGGTCGCTCGATGTGCATGGATTAGGTTGCCCGCCCTTTGATGGTGTTTGGGTGCAAACGAGCAAATGCCACGAATCTATCGGATGTATCGACGTCATCTAATGTCAAATGAGGTAAAATTTGACATGTCCGCGCCTGTAAGTGCGAAATTGTTCAACATTGGCGCTACCCCGCATAGCGTTAGTGGTGCTTCATGTTCCGTTAGGGATTGGTTTATCTAGAGGGTTTTCGCAATGGACCTTTCAGACTACGTCCGATTCGAGATTGAACACAGTGCGTGGGCACTCGCTCAGTTGATCGAGCATGCCGACCGATTGCCCCCGAAC
>SXOY01000017.1 GCA_005776545.1 Planctomycetia bacterium
CAATGTCCATCGAGTAGGGGCATACAAGAACCCCCAACCGACCGCTGTGTACGCGAGATGAACCGCATCCAGACCGGTCACAATCTCGCCTTCTGGAGTGCGTGCGTGAAGTAAAGCACGAAGCTGTTCGTTTGTTTTGCCGTAGGTCGCTGCTGAAAAAGCGGGTGCGGAAATATCCACGATCCGCAGATACCCGCGTTTGCGGTCAAGACGGCGTAGTAACGCAGCCTCTCTCCCGCAGAACGGGCATTCACCATCGATCAGCAGCTCAAGTGGTCTGGTGCCCATTATCACACCCGTGCGAAATTGGGAACGAGCGCTCGATTGTTGTCAGTCACAATTCGAACAACAGCGGGCTTGCGCATCTTCGAACGACGATGGATGTACCAGGCGCACACACCCACAAACGCGGCGATAAGAAGTAGTGGGATCAAGATTGCAAGAAGTGCGAATATGACTGCAAGCACATGTTCTCCTGTGGAAAACACCGAGTTGCCCAGGCCGCCGGTGGTAGCAGTTGACGCAAATCTCAAAAGCACAGTTGAAAGTTGAACCAATAGAGCGACCCCGCCTCCCATAATGATCGACATGACCCAGTTCAGCCCCTGGTTTGCGCCGCCTGAGACTCCCTGCAATTGAGACATGGTGAGGAGCGAACCGGCGATGACCGCCGCTGGAGTAGCGACTGTGTCCAGCGCGTGATCGAGCCAGGGCACGTAGTACGCGACGATTTCCACGACGGTTGCAACGCCAAGGCACACCAAGGCCCAATCGGTTCCGAGCCAGTTGAAACTGGTCCCGACGCTCAGATACCCCGTATGAACACCGATAGACGCAAGTAGCAACGGGACAAAAACTCTGAATCCGCATGCTGCGGACAGACCAATTCCCGCGATTACAGCCAGTGCAATTTCCATTCATGTCTCTCCGGAGTGGACTCTACTTTATTCGGAGTTTCAGCCGCGTGCTTTCAACATCGAATGGCGTGGTTATTTGGACAGAAACGCGTTTTTCAGCGCCGGTGCATTTGGATCTATCCAAGACTGGGGAACCGGAGCGATTTGGAGGCTGGGAGAAGAACCCGATAACCGAATCCGTTTTTCAGTTTTTCGGTGAATTCACAGTCTTGTTTTGTTACCATCGGTGCCGCACACATCCGTTTTTCAGGGGGCGATCATAAAGCCCTTTTCAAGACCAGAGTCTATTGATTGACATTGTCAAGAAGTGTTTTCACCAGGAGTCTCAGCATGCCTCGCAGAATCACTCGCAGCGCACTCTCGCTCACGACCCTCGCCCTGCTCGTCACAGGGGCTGTGCTTTATGCCGGACCGCTCAGTCCACCAGTTGGTCCGGTGACATCCACAGCCAAGACGCTTGGAGAGGTTGAGCCGCGGATTGCGGTGAATTTGACAAATACGCCGGGTGATGGGGACAGCCTTTTCAAGATTACGCAGCCTGGTTCGTACTTCCTCACCGGGAACATCACGGGTGTAGCGAATAAGCACGGGATCGAGATCGCAGCAAACGGTGTGACGCTTGACCTCAATGGGTTTGATCTTGCAGGCATTCCTGGCATGGGCGTCTTTGATGGCGTAAGTGTAACTGTTACTAACCTTTCCAACATTACAGTCACGAACGGGAGCGTCCGCAACTGGGGCGATCAAGGGGTCAGCCTCTCGGCCAGCAGCGGATTCTCGCCAACGTATTGCAGTCTCACTGATGTGCGGGCCACCGGCAACGCAGGTGTAGGAATTGCAGCTGGACCCTATGCACTCGTGAGTGGTTGTTCATCGCACTCCAACACCGGCGGCGGGATTGTCACGAGCTGGGCTTCCATTATTCAGAACTGCAGCGTGTCAAACAACACCGGCATCGGAATCTCCGGCAGCGGCAATTCAACGATTACCAACTGTTCGGCGTACAACAACTCACTTGACGGAGTAAATACGTCGAGCGGTTGCACAGTTTCGGGCTGCACCGTTGCCGCAAATCTAGGTGAAGGCATCTTCGTTGGCGAAGGCTCTACGCTTACAGGTTGCACCGCACGAAGCAATACCCTCAACGGGCTTCGGGCCGGGCCAGCCAGCACGATCTCGAACTGTACCGCCGAGTTCAACACACTTGATGGAATTCTCGCAGCGCTCCGCAGCCGCATTTCCAACTGCACATGCTCAGCTAACTCTGGTGACGGCATTCAGGTCTCGAATTGGTGCACTGTTATTGGCAACACCTGCGCGGCAAACGGAGTTGCAGTGGATGGTGCCGGCGTCCGCTCTACGAGCAATCAAAATGTGATCGACGGCAACAACTGCACATCAAACCGATACGGCATCTTTGTTGCGAGCAACACCAGCCTTATTTTCCGGAACATCTGTGGTGCTAATACTACAGCCAACTTCAGCATTGCAGCCACAAACAACTACGGCGCGATCATCGATCGCACCGGCGCGTTTGGTGCTGCAGTCAATGGAAACTCCGCCGCCAGCTCAGTTGGTTCGACAGATCCACACGCAAATTTTTCGTATTGATGCAGTTCATTTAGTCCCAAGATCAGAACCAAAGAAGAAAAGGACCTCACGATGACAGGCAAGACCGTTTTTTCGCTTTCCGCACTCGCTTTACTTATCACCGGTGCTGCGTTATATGCTGGCCCGCTTGATCCACCCGCGGGGCCAGTGACCTCCACGGCGAAAACACTCGGAGAAGTGGAGCCGCGGATCGCCGTCAATGCCACCAACACCGTCGGCGATGCCAACAGCCTCTTGCGGATCTCCCAGCCCGGCTCGTACTACCTGACAGGCAACATCACGGGTGTGGCCGCCAAGCACGGCATCAAGATCGATGCGAGCGGCGTCACGCTAGACCTGAACGGCTTTTCGCTCATCGGTATTGCTGGCTCGCTCGACGGCATCAACATACCCACCTTTCGAGAGAACGTGGTCATTCGTAACGGGCACATCCGCGGCTGGAGCGAGAGCGGCATTGAGGGCCGTATTGACGCCGGGCGCATCGAGCACATCACGGCCGTGGACAATGGCGCCTGGGGGATTGACAACACGTCAGCTTCGTTGACCACCCATATTTCCTCCTGCGAGACGCTGACCAACGGTGCGCTCGTGGCCGCCAGCGGCGGGATTCGCAGCGGGACGGCCTCCCTCATCACGGATTGTCTGGCCGTCAGCAACGCAACCATCGGCATCTCCGCCGGGGCCAGCTCCACGGTGAGCGGGTGTGTCTCGCGCACCAACGGCACCAACGGCATTGTCGTGTCCAGCACCAGCGTCGTGACGAACTGCTCGGTGGTGGCCAACACCGGCAACGGGATTGAGGTGACCGGCGGCTGCCGGATCGTGGGAAACACCTGCGTCACCAACCGCAACGCGACCGGCACCGGCGCGGGCATCCGTGCCATCAGTAACGACAGCCTCATTGAAGGCAACGTCTGCAACGACGCCAACCGCGGCATCGAGGTGGGCGGTTTCGGCAACATCATTATCAGAAACTACTGTTCGGGCAACACGACGGACTGGTTCATCGCCGGTAACAACGTCGTGGGCCCGATCCTGGACCGCCGCGCCCCCGCCGCCGCCGCCATCAACGGCTTCTCGTTCGTCGGCTCGCTGGGCACCACCGACCCCAACGCCAACTTCTCGTACTGAGCCAAGACCTATCCCACCACACCCTATCACCCCGTTCATCCAACTCGTCAAAAGCAACAAGCACGTTTACCGTCATCTAGGACCTCCCCATGCACCGCAAGTCCGCCCGTACTGTTCTTTCTCTCTCCGCCCTAGCCATGCTCATCTCCGGGGCACTGCTTTACGCCGGTCCCCTTGACCCGCCCGTCGGACCGGTGACGGGCACGTATAAGACTCTGACCGAGGTGGAGCCGCGGATCGCCGTGAGCGAGATCAACACACCGGGCGACGGCGATAGTCTCTTCAGGATCTCCCAACCCGGCTCGTATTACCTCACGGGGAATATCACCGGCGCCGCCGCCAAGCACGGCATCCAGATCGATGTCAGCGGTGTCACACTCGACCTGAACGGCTTCATGCTCGTTGGCGTCGCCGGATCGCTCGACGGCATCAACACGCCCGGCTTCCGAGACAACGTGGTCATTCGAAATGGGCACGTCCGCCTCTGGGGAGAGAGCGGGATCGAAACCCGTATCGACTCCGGGCGCATCGAGCACATCACCGCCGTCGGCAACGGCGCCTGGGGTATCGACAACTCGCCCTCGGGCACCTTTACCACCCACATTGTGTCTTGCGAGACGGAGTCCAACGGCACCCTGGTGGCCCTGAGCGGCGGCATCCGCGGCGGCTCGGCCTCCATCATCACGGAATGTGTCGCCTTCAACAACACCAATAATGGAATCACCGCCGGAAACGGCAGCCTCGTCACCGGGTGTTTGTCTCGCGCGAACAGCAATGACGGCATCTTCGTCTCACCCAACAGCACCGTGACCGCCTGTTCGAGCATAGCCAACACCGGTGACGGCATCGAGTTGATCAGCGACTGCCGGGTTGAAGGAAACACCTGCATCTCTAACGGCCTTGGCGCCGGGGATGGCGCGGGCATCCATGCCACAAGCGTCGACAACCGCATCGAGGGCAACGCCTGCCATGACTCCGATCGCGGAATCGACGTGGACTCCGCGGGCAACATCATCATCCGCAACACCTGCTCCGGCAACACCAACAACTGGGATGTCGTGGCAGGAAACGTCATCCTCGTCGTCAACGCCGCGACCGCCGCAGCGGTCACCGGCAACTCCGGCGGCGTCTCTCCCGGCTCGACCGACCCCAACGCCAACTTCACGTACTGAACCAAGCTCACAAGCACCCATCTCAACCTGCTCATTCATCCGAACCGTCCGCAAAACACGTAACCAGAGAACTTCATGATGACCCGCAAGACTGTTTTCGCACTCGCCATAGTCACGATTCTCATCACCGGCACGATGTTGTACGCCGGCCCACTCAATCCGCCAGCGGGGCCGATTGCATCGACCGCAAAGACGCTAAACGAGGTTGAGCCGCGGATTGCGATCAACTCGATCAACACTCCCGGCGATGCCGATAGTGTGTTCAGAATCTCGCAGCCCGGCTCGTACTACCTCACCGGCAATGTCACCGGAGTAGCGGGCAAGCATGGGATCGCGATTGCGTCAGCGGATGTCAGTATCGATTTGCAGGGCTTTACTCTGATTGGAGGACCGGGGACGCGAGATGGCATCAGCACTGTGGTGCCGGGACTTATCACTAATATCACAATTAGTAACGGGACCGTCAGTTCGTGGGGCTTCAGCGGCGTAAACCTGGTGAACTTCGCACCCTCTCATTGCAAGATACACAACCTTGTGGCGAAGGGAAACGCGTCGCATGGTTTCATTCTTCCCGGATTATCTAATATCTTTGAATGCCGTGCTTTTGGCAATAGCATCGGCATCCAGTGCGGCTCAGGGTGCAACCTGATAGGAAGTTCCGCATCGGATAACACCTCAACAGGAATCCTGGTGAACGACCACTGCACGCTCACTCGATGTATCGCCGATGACAATCTGCACGATGGAATTTCCGCTGGTCCGCATTGCGTGCTGGAGTTCTGCATTACCGCTCACAACGGGTACTTTGGAATATCAACCGGAGACAATTCTACTGCCATTGCGTGTTCATCCTCCAACAATTCCGCCGGTGGAATTTTGGCAGGTTCCGGGGCCGCGTTACGTGATTGCGAAAGTCAAAGAAATGGTTTGGTGGGAATCGATGCGAGGGTCGGTGCATCGCTCGAACACTGCACCGTGCTGTCGAACTTCGGCACCGGGATTGTTGCTCACGACAGCAATGCTCTCGCAGATTGCACAGTTTCCTTGAACGATGGTACGGGAATTGCCGCACTTAAGGAGTGCACAATCGATTCGTGCAATGTGATTGACAACCTATACGACGGAATTTTTCTTCGACTCCGATGCGCGGCGCGAAATAACCATTGCTATGGAAATGGTCGCGGGACCGGCGATGGTTCCGGCATCCATGCCACGGAAGGAGGCAACCGCATTGAAGGAAACTCCTGCGCACGATCAGATCGCGGAATTGACGTGGACGCCCCGCTGAACTTTGTGGCCCGGAACATCTGCGAAGGAAATTCCACAAACTGGACAGTTGTGGCTGGAAATTTCTGTCTGGTGATTCAGGCTGCTGCGGGCGGTGCGATCAACGGCAATACTGGTGGAGTTCCTGTGGGAACCTCAGACCCCAATGCGAATTTCACTTATTGACCACCACAACACCCAACCATACAACAGCCCGATAATCGAGGACTACAACACTTCTGCAACAACACACAACTTTCCGCAAGATTCACACTTCAACCAATTCCAATGCTCATATATCTCGCCGAATTACACTAGCAATTCAAGACCCAATCAATTAGGATACAGACTATGCGAACCCCATTCACCGTCAGCTTCGCCGCCATTTCAACTCTCATTGTCGCCACAGCGGTGCACGCCCAGACCAACATCGATCTCAACAACAAATACTCCTGGGGCGAGAACATTGGCTGGATGAACTGGCGAAATTCCGGCAGTCCCAGCGGCAATCAAGGCGCAATCATCGCAGGCAGTTTCATGTCAGGCTTTGTCTGGTGCGAAAATGTCGGGTACGTCAACCTTGGCGATGGCACTCCCGCCAACAGTTCTTCCTATGCCAACGCAACCGGCGCAGACTTTGGTGTGAACATTCTCGGTGACAGTCGCCTCGGCGGTTTGGCGTGGGGTGAGAACATCGGCTGGATTAACTTTGGTCCATTTGCTACTCTCCCCGCCGCCCAACAAGCTCGATTTGACACCGCTGCCGCCCGACTTCGCGGCTATGCGTGGGGCGAGAACATTGGCTGGGTAAATCTCGATGATGCTAATCACTATGTCGGCATCACCTGCCCCGCAGATTTCAATCTCGATGGCATCGTCGACTTCTTTGATTACCTCGATTTCGTGCAGGCATTCTCTGCTAACGAACCATCATCAGATTTCAACAACGATGCCGTGATCGATTTCTTTGATTACCTGGATTTTGTGCAGGCATTCAGTTCAGGTTGCTAGCACTTTCAATTCAAAGGAATAGCAATTAGCGGCACAGGCATGAGGACTTGGCACCGGGCTTCTAGTGAATCCCGCAGAGAAAACAGTGTCATTCACTCCCTTTGAGGGACAGCCGTTCTAGCATCGTCATTGATGCACAGCCCCCACCCCACCGCGTTCACCCCCAACACAGGCCTGCTTCTGCAATCCTCGCTGCTGAAGTGTCCGCACGGGTTCTCAACTCGCAACGGCGGCGTCTCATCGGGGATTTTCAGCACGTTGAATTTCGGAAATCCCGGCGAACTTCAAGAAGGCCGCGATTCGATGGCAAACATCAATGCCAATTTTTCGCGAGTGCTGGGTGCAGCGGGGATCGCCGATCGCGAAATAGCACAGGTTCATCAAGTTCATGGCAATATCACGCATGTTGTCAGTCCGGGCCATGTCGTGAATCGGGAAAAACCTGACCCCAAGGCAGATGCCATTGTCACAACTGATCCACAGGTCGTGGTTGCGGTGCGAGTCGCGGATTGCGCGCCGATCGTACTGGAATCCAGCGATTGTCGAATCGTGGCGGCGGTTCATGCCGGCTGGCGCGGCGCGGTGAGCGGAGTATTGACGGAGGCTATCAATGTCATGCGAAGCCTGGGCGCAAAGGACATCCGTGCCGCGATCGGGCCATGTATCGGTCCCGCCGCGTTTGAAGTCGGTCCGGAAGTACTGATGGCATTTGACATGCGTTTTGGAACCGATCGTGGAATTACACGAGCATTTGAAAGCGGCAAAGGAACGATCAACCTCAAACGCGCACTTGAAATTGAACTTTCCAACGCTGGCATCACACAGTATGAAACTCTTCCTCATTGCACGGTAAGCGAACCGGACCTGTTCTTTTCGCATCGCCGGGACAACGGCATGACTGGCCGCATGATTGGGTTTATTGGGCCACTTTGCACATGAGCCAGGCACTCCATATTTCAGCAGCCGACTCACGCCGCCTGTTGCTGCATGGATGCGGACTGCTGGACGATCCAACTCGCGCCTGCAATCCGAAGTCGTTGTACTCAGCAATCGAGCAACTTGGGTTTGTTCAACTCGACACAATCTCAATCGTGGAGCGAGCGCACAACCACATCATGTGGACTCGATTTCACCAATTTCGCCCAGCTCAGCTCGACGCACTGCAAGAACGCGGCAAGCTATTCGAACACTTCACGCACGATGCCTCTCTGATTCCATCGATCTGGTATCCACATTGGCGACATCGGTTTGGGCGAGTGCAATGGTCGAAGTGGTTTGATTCGCGGATGGCAAGTCGCAAGGATGAGTTGTTACATGCTGTGCGATCACGAATCGAAACCGAAGGCCCGCTGATGGCGCGAGACTTCGAAGACAAAGATCATCAGCGCGGGGAGTGGTGGGATTGGAAGCCTGCCAAAGCCGCGCTCGAATACCTCTGGCGCACCGGCGAATTGACGATTCCGAAGCGAAAGAACTTCCACAAGGTGTACGACCTCACCCATCGCGTCATGCCGCGTGAGCACGCCGCACCTGCACCTTCGCTCGAAGAACATGTTGAGTGGGCATGTTCAACCGCGATCGAAAGGCTGGGAGTTGCAACTCCCGGAGAGATCATGCAATTCTGGCGTGCGATTTCACCCGCACAAGTGACCGCATGGTGCAAACACGAGCTGAAACGAGGGCGACTGGTCGAGGTGACGATCGGCGGCGTAGACCGCAACAAAAAGGGCTTTGCATCAGTTGACATTGAGAAGCGATTGAAGCAGTTGCCTGAAGTCAAACCAATGACTCGACTTCTCAGCCCATTTGATCCGTTGATTCGAAACCGTGAGCGACTGGAACGGCTCTTTGGATTTTCCTATCGATTCGAAGCATTTGTGCCCGAACCCAAACGAACGCACGGGTACTACGTATTGCCGATCTTGCAAGGCGACCGATTGATCGGAAGGCTCGACCCCAAACTTGATCGGTCAAACTCAACTCTTTCTATCCGACGCATCTGGTTCGAACCGGGAACAAGTGCGGGCGATCGATCCGAAACCAACAAGGCGATCGAAGACTACGCCAAACTCTGTGGTGCCACAACAATCAAGCTGCCGCGTAAGTCGATGCGCGATGGCCTGTAGCAACCCGACCGCACTCTTCACACGCCGCGTTTCCAGCCACATTCTGAACACCGCAAGTGCGTACCTGTGTCATATCCACATCGTGGGCACCCATCCGCTTTCTTCTTGGACTGCTTCCAGGATTGCACGCGAAGTACCACCGCGATGACCAAGCCAAGTCCTACAAAGATGTAGCCACCGGGGATGGAATAAGGCGTAATTGCCGCCGCCAGCGGCTCCAACTTGGGTGACCAGCCGCGTAATACCAACGGAGATGAAACAGAAGTCGCCGCCAGAGCGATGAAGACTATTGGAACCACTCGGTATCGTTGGGGCCTGTAAATCATGCAGAACCTGGGTGCACATCGGACCACGTGAGTGTATCAGGTCGACTCCCGCTCTATCACCCCGGCTCCAACCTTGGTCCGGATTCCCTCATTTTCCACTTGACAGCCCAATCCACAATTCGGCATTGTCCCGCTCTGGGCACTACCCTTTCATCTGGATTCAGGGCCAACACGGAGGCAGGCAATTGACCACCGCAGACTATCGCGTTCAACTCGAATCATTTGAAGGTCCGCTTGACCTCCTGCTTTTCCTCATCCGCCGCGCTGAAGTTGATGTCCACGATATTCCCGTCGCACTGATCGCCGGCCAGTACATTGATTATCTCAATGCCAACATCAAAACCGTTGACCTTGAAGCCGCTGGCGATTTTCTCGTCATGGCTGCAACTTTGATGGAAGTGAAGTCTCGCATGTTGAGCTGGCAACCCGGACAGGCATTGCCCGCTGAAGAATCTGCCGCCAGAACAGATGCTGATGACGATCCTCGCGCAGACCTAGTGCGCCAATTGCTCGCGTTCAAGCAATATCGTGATGCCTCCAACGAGCTTGAAGCGCGAATGGACGAATGGCAGCGACGAGCACCTGCCGGAGCACACGGCCCAGTAAAGGTCGATGCGGTTGCGACTGATCCCGATGCACCCGCCGACCTTGCCATGGATGAACTGAGCCTGATGGATCTCATCGAAGCATTTCGCGCCATCGTCACTAGTGTGAATTTCGATCGCGTCGGCGATCATCAGGTGACCTACGACGACACGCCGATCGAGTTGCACGCCGAAGATATTCTCGAACGCATCCGTTCAACGCCAGCGGGTGCACTGGCCTCGTTCTCGATGCGCCAGATTTTTGAAGGGCGTAAACGCGGCGAAATGATCGGCCTGTTTCTGGCGATGCTCGAACTCGTGCGGCGGCGGGAAATCCGCATCAAACAAGATGTCACTCGCGGCGACATTGTTGTTGAAGCAGCTGACACCGACACCGATCAGAAAATTCCGGCTATCTAAATTCGCTTAGAATTCGCAGGAAATCCCGACCGTGCCAATGACTTCGGTCGCGTGGCCGTCATTAACTTCTTTGCAGGAGCCGTTCAAGAACAACACGGTGACACCTGCTGTCAGGTTCCATTCGCCGAATTTCTCATTGAATGGAAGTGGCAGAGTCGCCTTGGCCCCGATCGTCTCGTAGCCACAGAACGAATCATCGCCGTTGGAATCACTGAAGTAGTTGCTCAAGCTGAGTCCAACGGTGACCGGGAATTCAAACTCCACATCACCAACTGCGGTTCCTTCCCAGGTAAATCCAGGCGCAATCGAAGGCTCCAGAAACACACCACGCGGCCCAATTCCATCGCTGAAACCATCGCCGGTCTCATAGACAACAAGCACACTGGGGTTCATTGCCCACGCACCCAGATACTCTGAATCATCAAACGAAACAGTGCCCTGCCACTCTTCACAAGTTACAAAGGCGTCGTTTGGAGATGTTGCCGCCATGTATGTCGTCGAGAATGAGAACTTCCCGAGGTTGAGAGCAAGTCCTGCGTAGACATCTGATTCGTACCACTTGCTTACAAATCGGCTGGCCGTATCCGCCGCCCCGGTCTTCTTCCCGTGCACACTGTTCCATGTTCCCAGGAACACACCGAAATCGCCATCTTCCCACTTATGCAGCGTGAACCCGATTTCGGCCCAGGGCTGCACAATTCCGCCCTTGTCTTCCTGGCGATAGCCACGCGCGTAATACGCACTGGTCCAGTCGATTCCCAGGCTCACTGTGATCCGCTTGTCATCCTCTGCCGCTGGCTCACCCTCATCTTCCTTATCAGCGGGCTCCTTCTTGAGCGTGTGGCCATACGCGTTATCAATCTCACCAACACCGGGTCCAGCCGTAGCGATTCCTGAACCTTCTAGTGGTTCATCCGCCAACACCTGAGGCGTGAAATCCGCAAGAGCAGCAATCGCTGCGAGCCACACAATCTTGGTACATGACAGGTTCTTGGTTGACATTCTCATTCCTTCCAGTTGGTAGCGGCAAATTCCGCACCTATTGCTCGGCGAAATGCCACCCGGATTCAACTTCAGCACTCAACCTGCACCCACCTGTGTGGGTGCTGCGATCTGGTTGCGTCCCATACCAACACGCAGTCCGATTACCGCTTACTCTTGCCGCATGAAAGACCGTCCGATACTCTCCAACACTCCACTCGTGCTCATCATCCGCGATGGCTGGGGCACCAACCCACACCCAGAGCATGACGCCTTTAACGCTGTGAAACTCGCGCGTACACCCGTGGCCGATCGACTTATGCAGCACTACCCCTGGACGCTGATCCGCACTTCCGGTGAAGATGTCGGGATTCCAGATGGCACGATGGGAAACAGCGAAGTTGGACATCAGAACCTGGGAGCAGGGCGAATTGTCTTTCAGGAATCCGTCGCCATCACTCTTGCATGTCGCAACGGAGTAGACTCAAATCCCGCCATTTCCTCTGCAGTCCGCTCGTCCCTCGAAAACAATGGTTCCGTGCACCTCATGGGCATCAACAGCGACGCTGGTGTTCACGGCATGTTGAATCACCTCTACGCGTGCGTCAAAGCTTGCAAAGATCTTGGCCAGACTCGCATCCTGATTCACCTGTTCAGCGATGGACGCGACACGGGGCCATTTACCGGACTTGAGTTTGCTCGTCAGGTCGAAACGCAACTCAAGGAAATCGGCGTGGGCACTGTTGCATCGATTTGTGGCCGCTATTACGCAATGGATCGCGATAACCGCTGGGAACGCGTGCAACTTGCCTACGACGTACTGACGGGTCGCTCCAAAGGCGCAGGAATATTCCCCACGGTGTCCGCGGCAATTCAGGATTATTACGACCAACCCACCGGCAGTTCACAGTCCGGCGATGAATTCATTACGCCGCGGCTCATCGGGAAGCACGCTCCGATCAAGCACGGTGATTCTGTAATATTCTATAACTATCGCGGCGATCGACCCCGCGAACTCTGCGCAGCTTTCGTATTCCCCGACCCCCTCTGGACAAAGGTCAAGCCAAGCCCAGATAGCGGCGAGAACGGATTTGATCGTGGCGACAAACTCAATCTCAACTTCGTCATCATGACTGAGTACTGGGAAGAACTTCTTCCCCATGTTGCAGTCGCATTTCCTAAACCTCCGCGAATGGTGAATATCGCCGGGGATTGGTTGAGTCGCCACGGACTCACCCAGTTCCGCTGCGCCGAGACCG
>SXOY01000215.1 GCA_005776545.1 Planctomycetia bacterium
AGGGCAGCGCTCTATCCAGTTGAGCTACGAGCACAAGCGTTTGGGGGTCTCCCTTGTGCCCACCATACTACGATCGCCGCCTTGCACAAGCAACACATATCCTCCCCCGTCTACCCCGCCTCCCCCACTTGTACACCCATCGGGGCAGGTTTTTGCTTTACATTTATTTCCAGCCTGGGAACCGGGCTGGTGACCAACGGCGCGGCATTCATCGCAGTCAACGCGTTTGACTTCTCCCCGTTTCACAATTACATGCTGGCTGTGTGCACCGGTATCACGTATATCGCCGCCGCGGCGGGTGCGGGGCCGATTTTGCAACGCCTGCGGCCGTTTGTCTCTGAACGCACGATTCTCATGCTTGTCATGGTCGGGCTTGGGCTTTGCACTGCTATTCCATCGCTCCCAGCGGCGAAGGGCTCGAAATGGCCGATCTGGATGATGACGCTGCTGTACACGCCGCTGACTGGCGTGCTTTGGCCGATGGTGGAGAGTTACATATCCGGAGGCAGGTCGGGGCCGGAGCTTCGTAAGACTCTGTCCCGCTGGAACGTGGTGTGGTCGAGCGCAGTTGCGTTTGCGATGTGCATCTCAGCACCGCTGATTGAAAGCCGCGCGAGCGCAGTGTTACTTGGACTTGGATGTCTGCATGTGTTGAGCATTGGGTTTTTATTTGTGTTTCCACGCAACGTGCCGCGACATCTGGATGAAGATCATGTTCCGGTGCCGGCAACGTACGCCGATTTGCTCACGACCTTTCGGATTCTGTTGCCTGCATCGTACATTGTGATCAGCGCGATCTCGCCCTATCTACCGGGCGCGTTCAGACGATTGGATGTGCCGCTGGCGTGGCACACCGTGCTTGCATCGGCGTGGTTGTTCCCGCGGGTGATTGCATTCTGGATGCATGATCACACGCAGAAGTGGCGTGGGCACTGGTGGCATCCGGTGCTTGGGGGAATGTTGATACTCGCAGGATTCGGGATTGCGGTGTTCTCGCCTCGACTCGGGCCAGGAGCGTTTGGCGTTGGAGCGATGATTGTCGGGCTTGCTGCGCTGGGCAGCGGTATGGCGTGCATTTATTCAGGCGCGATTTATTACGTGATGTCAGTGCATGCATCAGAGGTGAAGGCGGGCGGAAGTCACGAGTCGCTTGTTGGTGTTGGCTACACCATCGGGCCGCTGTTTGGATTACTCGCGACTGTTGGGATGCAACGCTCGATGATCAGCGAACGTGCGTTTGAGCCTGTGGTTATGGGATTGGTTGCGGTTGTCGCGATTGTGGCGGTCGTTATTGTAATCGTGCGGGTTCGGCGGCAACATCGAGTTTAAGTCACTTGGTGGTCTTGAATAGATCAGCGCTCAGCACCGGATTGGTTTCAAACGCATCAAACGCGACACCGGCGGCGGCGATTTCTTTGCCGCTGAAATTCACTGTGTATGCAGTAGGAAGTGTGATTCCATCGACAGAAGAGTATTTGGTGAATGTGCGAACCGAATCACCGATCGCAGAAGTTGCATCGCGTCCGTGAAAGGCGAGTTGCACTAGACGACCGGTCGATTTTTCGATTGCGAGTCGCGATGTTGCGTTGTGCAATGACACTTTGACAAACTCGACAGATGTTTCACCGACCATTCCTTCGCCATCCCCAACCACCACCAGTCCGTTGTTTTCCACGTAGGACTTCAAAATGACAATCGGCACGCGAGCCATGGTTCGATTGAACGCAGTGCGGCGACTCTTTGCGATTGTCTCGTGATTGCGGGCGGAAGCCATAGCGGCACTGTCGGCGTTTCGAATTGTTGAGTACCAATGCTCATTCCATGCGTCGCGCGTGTAATAGCGCTCTGGAAATTCGATGGAGATTTCATGAGTCTCCACTTGGAGCTTGTCAGAAACTGTTTCAGTTTTTGACGAGGTTGCTCTATACGAGCGAAGACTTTTCAGCTTTTCGACGCCACCTGCCCAGGATACCAGTCGATCTAGAGAAGCCCGACCCGACGCGATTTGCTGCGCGGTGCCAGTCGGAATCTCATCATCTTTTTCAATTCGGGATGCGGGGTCTTTCAGAAATGTTGCCTTGCACCCATCAGAGGCAAAGAACCAGTACCGACCGTCGTGCACAGCGTATCTGCGGGCATCGCCAATTCCGGCCAAAGCTCCCATTGAGCCACACGCGCCGCCATCAGCGACTTCGTACTTCGCGGGGTTTTTCAGAAACTCAGACCGAGATTCTGTTGTGGCGAATCGATACTCCATGCCTTCGTGTTCAATTGACAGTTCGGGTTTTCCGGGCACTTCGCGGCCTGCGACCAGTTCGATGGGATCGACGACAAGAGTTCGTTCAGGCGGTGCTGCCAGACTCGATCCGGACAATGTCGCTACCAGGCCTATTGCGGAAGCGCTGAATCGGTAGGTATGGCGTTTCAAAAGCACCTCCTAAAAACTAGGTACTGCCGGACTTGCACAGATCGTACTGGTTTTGAGGAACTGTGTTGCAGAGTCAGAAACAGAAAAAGAGATTGGAGGCGTTTTGTACTAACAACTTCCTATCAAACTAGGTTTACTATTGCTACTTTCCGGGTAAGGACCATATTTCAAGGTCTGAAACTCTTGTTCTCCGATTCCATCTAAATAGGATACATGCACATGCGTTCCTGGTGGACCATTCTCGCGCTTCTGCCCATGCTCATCCTCGGAGCATCTGGGGCTCGCCGGACTTCGGATTGCAAAACAACGATGCCGAGTTGTGCGATGGCTGTTCAGGAGGAAACTCCACCGGAGGAGATTGAGTCATGCTGTTCGATGAACATGCTTCAAGAAGAAGCGGTTCCTTCAGCTGAAGATGCCGGATCCTGTTGTGCGAACAGCACTCTGCAAGATGAAGTGGTCCCGCTGCCTGCGAAAAAGTGCTGTGCATCGAATCAAACCGAAGTAATATCACGGAACTGTTGCGGCCGAACCCCGCCTCTAAGCAGCTTGATTTTCTGTTGCTTGACACCGTTGACATCCGTTCCTTCACCTGCGGGATTTGTCCTAGTCAAGCCAAGCCTGTCTGCGTTTGTGCTTCCAATCTGGGAGATATCACCTCAGGTTCATGCACAACGAACTTGGCAATCTCGGCCGGTGTTCGCCAATACTGGACCTCCCCCCTCGCGATCATCTCTTTGCGTTTGGGTGATCTAGCACATGCGTGATTACTTGACGATTGTCAGGCAATCCGCGTAACTGACTCTCCGGCGCAGCATCAAAAGTGTCGTGAATGCGTCGAATTACTGACACTATTTCACACGTTTTCGGTCCTATAGTCTTGTTCAAGTTGGTTCATAACCGCTGGCAATGCCAGCACTCAAGGAGTTTCTGAAATGAAGATGATCTCAAGCCTCGCACTCGTCGCCGCCGCTTCGTTCTTCTCAACGGGTTGCCAGTGCAACGACAAGAGCTGTGAAACAGGCGCTGCCTGCGAAGCCGGCAAGGCCTGCGAAGGCGAAAAAGCTGCCTGCTGTGCAGGCGGTAAGGCCACCGCAGCAAGCGCAACTGCCAACAGCATGTGCGTTCTCAACCCCACAAACGCGGTTGCTGAAGGCGTCATGACCGAGTACAAGGGAACCAAAATTGGTTTCTGCTGTGCAGGTTGCATTGGCAAGTTCAATGCGATGAGCGATGCCGACAAGGCCGCCAAGCTCGCCAAGGTCGGCGTTACTCTCAAGTAAATTCGGATTTGATCACGGATTGAAATCTTGACTCATCCAACGCCGCGACCTTCGCGGCGTTGTGTTTTTTCTAACCTCGTGGCAGGCCCTCGAGGAAATCCCTCAGAATCGCGGCGGCGGCAATCGCATCTCGCCTGGCTTTTTTCTGTTTATGCGTCAGCCCCGACTGTGCCATAGCCCAATCTGCCTCGCTGCTTGTAAGTCGCTCATCCTGCACGTGCACTGGTATTCCAAGCAATGCCGCCAGGCGTTCGCCGAAAGCCCTCGTCGATTTCGCACGCGGCCCTTCGGTATCATCCATATTCAGCGGCAATCCCAGCACAATTCCACAGGGACCAGTACCCACATTCTCGCGCACGACCTTTTCGATGCGCGCCAATAGTGCCCGTCCACCCTCATCAGCCAGTGGAACTTCGAGGATGCATAAGGGTGAACTGGTGCGAGTCTCGCTGTCACCCAGAGCAATTCCAGTTCGCCGATCGCCAAGATCAATTCCGACATACCGCATGGCAAAACCATAGACATTGTTCAAGGAGCAACGCGATAGAGACCCAATTCATCGATTCTGGCGGCGACTCTCGGATCCAGTTCAGACAGGTTCTTTGCCGGAATGCCTGAAGCGAGTGCAGTTCGAATCGCGGTTGAGCTGATGTTCAATAGAGATGTGTGAACCGAGCATCGACAAATCACATCCAACTCGCTGGACGACCATGCTCCAATAGATTCGAGAGACTGGCGGAGTTCGGCGCGTGTAGAAACGGGGGGTCTGAGTACGCACATTGGCTGGGCCAGTGTTATGAGTTGATGCGCCTCGCGCCAGCGATGAAGCCCAGAGGCCTGATCGGCTCCGATCATGAAACGAATGTGTAATTGAGGATTGGCACACAGAGCGCGTCGGACGGTGTCGATCGTGTAACTGGGTCCGTGCTGCATTGCAGCGCGATCGATTTCGTCTGTCCATACACAGGCGCGGTCGATACCGGTTACGGCCAGTCGAAGCAACTCGACTCGTTGGGACGGGGCTGGCTGGCGGAAATTCGCCGCCGGACCAGATGCAGGGACAACTTTGAAAGGCGAAACGGCGGCGGGAACAAAGACGAGCCAAGCAGACCGCCAGTCGGGTTCCGGCAGGGTCGATCGCAACTCGATGGCTACCTTCATATGAGCGAGATGAACCGGATCAAAGGATCCGCCAACCAAAATGACGTGGCGGATACCGGACATAAGTTCTTGCGGCAACACTGCTTGCATGATGTTTGAGGCGTCATTATTCATGCACACTCTTGCTCGTCCGGCTTCACAATCGTTGGATTGCGCCCTAGACTATGCCTACGACCCGGCCCCAT
>SXOY01000216.1 GCA_005776545.1 Planctomycetia bacterium
CAAAGCAGTTCCGCCACAAGAGTCGTATTACATTCCCGCCAGTTGGATGCGACTTGGGGAAGAAAACGAAGTCATGCTGTTTGATGAGCATGGCGGTTATCCGGGCAAGGCGCGGATCACGTTTGACGGACAGTCACACGCTATCACCGCCACACTCAGTTAATCAGATTCAAATTGATCGGGTCGCTTTGAACAATTCAGGCATTAGAAAAGGCCGCCATGAACACGTTTCTCACTCGCGCTCGCGCAACACTTGCGAAGATTCAGGAAGACAAAGTTCTGAAAGTCCTTCAGACAATCGAAGGGCCAATGGGTCCGACGGTGAAACTCAAGGGCTATGGCGAAGTGGTCTGCCTGTGTTCAAACAACTATCTCGGGCTTGCAAATCACCCAGAAGTTGTTGAGGCGGGCGTGAAAGCTCTGCGCGATTATGGAGCAGGAACCGCATCGGTTCGCTTTATCTGCGGCACGTTTGCTCCTCATCACGACCTCGAAAGAGATATCGCCTCTTACATGGGCACAGAAAGCGCCTACTCGTTTGTAAGCGCGTGGACAGCAGCGGAAGCTTTGTTTCCAACGCTTGCCGAAGCTGGCGACATTCTGATTTCTGATGAACTCAATCACGCGTGCATTATCGATGCGATCAGGCTCGCGGCGGTTATCAAGAAGGGCGTACACAAAGCAGTTTATAAGAACAACCGGCTTGAAGGCGAAGGGTCGCTGCGAGCAGCACTCCAAGCCGCGAAAGCCAATAAGGAAGTGACCGGGGCAATCTGGGTCGTGACCGATGGCGTATTCAGCATGGAAGGTTCAATTGCTGATCTCAAGGCGATGCGGAAATTATGTGATGAATACAACGCGATCCTGGTGGTCGATGATTCGCACGGCCACGGCGTGATGGGAAAACTTGGCCGCGGAACGCATGAGCATTTTGGAATGCTCGAATCAGGTGCACGCTCGGTCGATATGTTCACGGGAACGCTGGGGAAGGCGTTGGGTGGCGGCGCCGGCGGCTTTATAGCCGGACCTAAAGAGGCAATCGAAATGGTGATCCAGCGCGGTCGCCCGACAATCTTCTCAAATGCACTTCCGGTGACTGTCGCGTGTAGTGCACGCAAAGCCATCGAAGTTCTGCGGCGAGAACCCGAGCGTGTGCAGCGTCTGCGCGACAACTGTGCGTATGCGCGCACCAAGATTCGCGCTGCCGGTTTTGATGTGTTGGAAAGCCCGACGGCGATCTGCCCGATCATCGTTCACGACACGGCCAAGGCCATTGCCATGAGCAAGCGATTGCTGGAATTGGGTGTGTTTGTAATCGGGTTCGGATTCCCGGTTGTGCCTGAAGGACACGCGCGCCTTCGCTGCCAGATTTCGGCAGCGCACACGACGGAGCATATTGACAGGTTTGTCGATGCGCTGCGAAAGCTCTGACAAGTTCGCGCGTTCCAAGCGTTTTTCCCTGTGAATTACTGAGTAGTTACCTATTTCGAACTTGCGGCATCCGCCAATGCATCAAGTTCCGCAAGTGTAAAGCGAACGCTCAGGATGAATGGTTTTTCGCCGCCGATCCAGGTGCCATAGGTCGTGGAGACCAGCGTTCCGTCGGCGAGCGACTCAAGTCCTGCATATGCGCAGTCCCACGCCGACAAATTATCTTTCAGACGGACAAGGTACTTTTTTCTCGAACTGCTCGCGTCCCCTTTTGATATCGCGGGCTTGGGTGCAAGTTGACCAATTCGATCCCAGTCACCCACCCAGGCAACCCAGTCACCGGCCCACGGATCGTCTTTCACAGCGCAGCGAAATGTGATAACCAACCTTCCATCTTTGGCATACGCCGCAATGTGTCGGTCACCGGTGAGAAATACCGGCAACTCGCGCGGGGCCGACCACGTTGCAGCCTTGTCAGTGCTGAACATGATGTGCGAGTTTTTCACACGTCGATTTTCTCGTAGCAACAACGCGATCGTGCTTCCATCAGGTGATAGTGCTACACCCGGCTCGCACAAGTGAATATCTGATCCGCTCCAGAGCGATCGAGGTGTACTCCAGGTCACGCCTTGGTCGTTTGAGTCGGTCTGGTACAGGGTAAATGTCCCCGCAGCCTTTCCATTGGCGGCGAAAAACCGTCCATCATCATGAAAGAACGCCGCGTGTTCTCCTTTGGATGTTTCGAGAAGTCCGCCCATTGCGACGATGCCGCCAAATTCGCCAATCGGCGCAAGTTCAGACCAGGTTCGACCACTGTCTTGGGAGCGAGCTGCCCGGATTGGATATAACCCGGAGAAGAGGATAAGTGATTCGCCGACATCGCTTTTACCAACTTGGAAGAGCGTGGGTGTTTCCTTGCTTGTGGCAAATGAGTCGGGAACAGCGAGTCGCGGCGACCAGGACGCGCCGCCATCTTCGCTTCGTTTCATGACAATCTGTCCACTGCCGTGCCCTTTGGGATATGCAGCGAGAATGGCCTTGCCTCCATCAACTTGCAGGGTTGAAACATGGCCCAGATACACACCTGTCTCTTTGTCAACAATTATCTGCCGCGCAGAATCGTTGTTCAGGTCCAACCGGACCATCGTGACTCCATCAGCCGCGTCGGAGGCTGTCGCGAATGAGCTAGAAACCGCAAGTAAACACACGATAGGAGAAATGAGTTCGCGTTGCATTACCAATCTTATGTGCGTTAGTGGTTCGCGCGGCGGTGAGTTGCTGGATAACCTCTGCTCCGAGGTACTTCCCTATGGCTTCGCAGCACTCGCAATCGTCTTCGCCTACCCCTCCTGAACGCCGAGGGATTTTGGACACCATCGAGTGGCTTGGAAACAAGCTGCCCGAGCCGGCTCTGATTTTTGCAATTCTCGCGGCGGTTGTGATCTTTGTATCTGCCATCGCCGTTTGGAGAGACTGGAGCGTTCAGCCGAAGGAACTGCAAGTTGAGAAAATATCCGCGACTGAGTCAGATGGTCGCCCGGTTTTGAACGCCGATGGTAAGGCGAAACTAGTGCCGTTGTTGAACGCAGATGGATTGCCGGTGACCAAGCTCGTATCAAAAGGACAACCGATCAAAGCAAAGAGCCTGCTCACCGTCGAAGGCGTGTACTGGATGTTCAGTTCGATGCTCAAGAATTTCACTACTCTGCCGGCGTTGCCGTTGATTTTTGTTGCGATGCTGGGAATCGGAGTAGCAGAGAAATTCGGGCTGTTCGGCGCGTTTATGCGTTTTCTAGCGCTTTGTACTCCTCGGTGGATTTTGACACCGATGATTGTTTTCATCGGTGCAAACGCAAGCGTCGCCAGCGATGCCGGCTACATTATTCTGCCACCGCTGGCCGCCGCGTTGTATTTAGCTGTTGGGCGACATCCACTGGCGGGATTGGCCGCCGCGTTTTGTGGCGTTTCCGGCGGTTTTGGCGGCGGGTTCATTCCAACTGCAGCTGACGGTTTTCTCGCGGGCGTGGCAACGCAGGCAGCTCACATCATTGATCCGGGATATGCCACCGTGCTGGCGACACACAATTGGTGGTTCAAGATGGGCTCGGCGATTGTGGTCACGTTGTGCGGTTGGTTTGTAACGGACAAGATCGTGGAGCCACGACTTGTACGTGAGATGGGACGCGGACAGGATGTGAAACTAGAAGGGAAGAGCCTGGCAGAAATGGCACTCTCACGGGTGGAAGGAAGGGCGCTCGCATGGGCAGGTGTCACGCTTGTTGTCTTGGTGGCAACATTTGGCGCGATGATCTTTTTTCCCTCTGGTCCGTTGCATGGTAAAGGTCTGCCGCTACTTGCCGATGGAAAAGTACTGACACAACAGGCAGTGAATGTGTATCCAGATGCCGCGTCCGCGGGAGATAAGGCAACTCCGGAGAAGCTGATTTCAGAGCCGAAACCGCCACTGGTGGTGGCAACCGGGAAGCCGAAATTAGTTGAAGCAGTGGGGGACCGGTGGTCACAAACAATTGTCCCAATGATCTTCTTTGGTTTTCTATTTCCGGGAATGGTGTATGGGGCGTTGACAGGTGTCATGCGCAATCAGAAAGATTTCATTGAGGCTTTTTATCACGGTATTCGTTCTGTCGTACCCATCCTGGGGATCATGTTTTTTCTCGGACAATTTGTGAATTACTTCCAATATACAGGGCTGGACAAGATGCTCGCCTACGCGGGCGGCAGTCTGCTTGTGGAGGCGAACCTGCCAATTCCAATCCTGCTTGTGCTGTTTGTGTTGCTGGTCGTGTTGGGCGATTTCGCGATTAGCGGAATGCTCAGCAAGTTTGCCATTCTCGCGCCGATTTTCATTCCCATGTTCATGATGGTGGGGGTAAGTCCTGAACTGACAACCGCCGCATATCGCATTGGTGATAGCGTCGTTAATATTGTCACACCGATGAATAGTTATCTGTTAGTGATTCTCGTGGTGCTGCAGAAGTACAAACCCAGTGCTGGACTAGGAACACAAGTGTCGCTGATGGTTCCTTACTCAGTTGTGCTTTTTGTGGCGTGGACGGGTTTCTTGCTTCTCTGGTATTGGAGCGGTATGGACCTGGGAACACAGGCACCGCTTCATTACGTTCCGAAATGAAACGGAAGATTCAGTTTGAAGGAACTGTTGCGGCATCGACAGTGTCGCGACTCATCGAGCGCCGCAATCGTCCGCCGATCAACAAACCAACCGGACCGGCAATCGCAATTGTGAACGAAAACCAGACTGGTTCTTTTCCGCGCGAACTCCCTTCCTCAAATGTCGGAACTCCCGCTGGTGGCGTCGGATCTGGCTTGCCCATATTCATCACTGCCGAAGCAAGCCCGATTAGAAGTACAAGTCCCGCAAGCACGTGCACCGGTCGCTGACTCTTGGCAATCAGCATGCAAATAAACCCGCCAATTACAGCACCAACTGTTCCGCCTGCCAGCACGATCGCGTTGAATGTGTTGGTGGTCCAATATGTTCCCGGTTTATACGTGCCATCTGCGCCGAGAATTGCCATAAGCACGCCAAAAGTACATGCCACGATGATGGCCATCACGACATATCCAACCACTACGCTCAATATCGCTCGCCCCATAGTTCTGCTCCTTTTGTCTGCCAATGTAAACAAGCTCAACGTCCGCTCTGTTTCAATAGACATTGTCCTGCCAACATCAACACTTGCCCACCGGATTAGACCTCGGGACGCCGACTCGGTTGCCATGAGCCGAATTAGTTGGAACGCCTTTCGGGCTAGTCAAAGGTGAATGGATTGCGCGATGCGTGCCGAACATGCAAGATGTACACCGAATCGGCGTCGATCTCGAAAATGATACGGTAGTTGCCAACGGTTGTTTGTCTCAAATTCCGCCTCGGAAAGTCATGGGCCTCACGAGCGTTGGCGAATCGTCTTGGCCACGATGAGAGTTTTGTAATTGCAATTCGAATCTGAGCTATGAAGCGTGCGGCGTTTCGAGGCGACTCAATTGCGATGTAATCGCCAATTGCTTCAAGGTCCGCGTTAGCCTCAGTGGTGATAATGACTGAGAATGCTCGAGAGGGATCGGTTTCCATTAATTGTCCCACTTGGACTGAACGACTATCGATTACTCTCGCGTTGCATTTTCTTGTACTTGGCTTCGAGGCGATCGAGCACCTCGTTGGCTGGCTTTGTCCTTCCTCTCGCCACATCGGCAAGTCCCCGCCGGATTGAAGCAATCGCCGCTTGACGATCTGAATCTCCAGCAAGTCGCTCGTAGGCTTCTGGGCTCAAAAGAACAGCTGCCTTTTTGCCATTTCGAACAATGAAGGTCGGTCTCTGAGACCGCTTCAGACCTCGCAGATGTCCATCGAGATTGTCCCGGAAGTCGTTGAACGATGTGTGCTCAGGTTGGATCATGGGAACCTCAGTGTTTGATACCCGAAATGATAGGTGGTGGGTCAAACCGGAAGTGTGCGAATTCCTCCACGACGGAACCGGCATCCGTTTGGTCAATGTCGTCAATTAAAAGGGCTACCCATCTGCCGGATTGGGTAAAGTTGTTACAAAATAGTGAACCAATGACTGCGTATGGCGTCTTCTATACTCTGGCGGTTCGCAATTCGTCCAAAGTTCATTGAAGGGTCGATAGTAGAATTCGGGTACGCGTTCCCGGATGCTGGAAATATCGCCGCAATTGGAGTTTCTTACGATGATTGAAACATCAAGTCCGGTTGCTGCTCCTGCACGTACCCATAGCGGGTCGGTGCCATTGGCCGATGCCGTCCGTGCGCGGGTGCGGGAAACGGTGGTCGGACAAGACACCGTCGTTGATGCCATTCTTATCGCGCTGCTCACAGGCGGGCACCTGCTCCTGCAAGGCGTTCCAGGACTTGCCAAAACACTGCTCGTGAACGCGGTCGCTAAGGCGATTGACCTTCAGTTCGGCCGCGTGCAGTTCACCATCGATCTTCTGCCCGCTGACATCGTTGGCTCAGAGATTCTCGATGAAGCAACTCGCCAGTTCCGGTTGCACAAAGGGCCGGTCTTCACAAACCTGCTTCTGGCCGACGAAATCAATCGTGCCACACCCAAAGTTCAGTCCGCACTTCTCGAAGCCATGCAGGAGCGGCGAGTCACCGTCGGCAATCAGGCACTAAGGCTCCCCACCCCATTTCTGGTGATCGCTACTCAGAACCCAATCGAACAGGCTGGGACATTTGAATTGCCAGAAGCCCAGCTCGACCGCTTCATGCTCTGCCATCGACTCGACTATCCAACCAAAGATCAGGAAACCGAAGTCGTCCGCCGCTCGCTCAACCTCGGGCTGAGCCGCGATGCTGCTGGCGGAGCTGTACCCAAGACCGCGTTCGACTCTATTAAGGACGAGCCGGTGATCCGCATCTCTGAACTGACTGAAGCCATGACAAAAGTACAGACAGTTCATGTCAGCGAAGTGTTTGTTCGTCATTGCGTCAACCTCGTCGACAAAACTCGCTCTCACCCTGATCTTGAACTTGGTTGCAGCCCGCGAGCAGGCATCGCATTGGTGCAAGCTGCTCGCGCTCGAGCATTCATCAAGGGTCGCGACTTCGCATCTCCCGATGACCTCTTCGCACTCGCGCCCGATGTGATGATGCACCGCATGCGGCCAACGTATGACGCGCTCGCACGCGGCCGGACCTCCCGTGCAATTCTCGATGAACTTCTTGGTGCAACCAACTGAATTACGTTTCTCGGTTTTCCCTAATGCCTGATGCCGGTATTGCCTCGTTCGACTCGTTTGATCTCAAAAGGAATGTTCATGTCCGCCGCGTTGGCAGACATTCTGGCGACCCCCTACGAGCTTTCTTCTCGTCAGTTTGAACTTGCGCTCAAGAAATTGGCCGACGATCTGACATACGGCTCCGACGCCTCCCGCTTTGTCGGACCCGGCACCGAGTACGCACAATCGAGGCCATACTCACCGGGCGATTCCATCCGCGCTATCGACTGGAAGGTCACCGCTCGCAGCCGCCGCGTACACGTCAAAGACTACGAAGCCCCTAAGCGGACCACCGTCTACATCGTGGTTGATACTTCCTCCTCGATGCACGCAACCAGCACAGCGGTATCTAAACATGCAGCCGCAATCTGGATTGCCGGCACATTCGCATTGTCGGCGTTCCGCCGCCGCAGCCCCGTATTGCTCATCTCCGGCGGCGATCGAACCCTGCCACTGATGCCGACGCTTATTCGCTCGCACCTGTGGGCAAGTATCGAACTGTTGCGGAAACCGCCGCAGAACGTGGAAACTACCAACATCGCGGCGACACTCGAACAGGTTTCCGCATTTGCGGACCGCACCAGTTTGTTCGTCATCATCAGCGATCTGCATGATCCTGCGTGTGTAAGTTCGATCAAGCGAATCGGTCAGCGTCACGATTGCCTGGTGATTCAATTACAGGATCCAGTCGAGCGCGGCGTACTCAAAGCTGGATTCATGCGAGCCGCAGAAGCAGAAACCGGTCGCGAGATATTCACCAGTTCTCGCTCGCACTTTCTTGCTGATTCACAGCTCGACCGACGATTAGACTTCGCGCAAGGTCGCGTAGATCACGTGTTGCTTTCGACCGACAAGCCGTTTATGGCCGCCCTCAAGCAAGCGCTGGGTTCTCGCGGCGGAAGGCGGGCTGCACGATGAACGCAGTTGTTCTTGCTGCTTTCTTGCTGGTTGGAGCGGTTGCTCCCGAGCGAGCAATTCCATTGACCAAAGTTGCAATCGGAATGGAAGGTCGCATCCTCTACCGCTATTCCGGCGGCACTCTTCGCGCCAAAGCCGCGACCGACAAAGCGCCTGTCACCGCTCGTATTGTCTCATCAATTGCCGATGGCGACGCAACGCTTTATGATGTTCGATTTATTCCGCAATATTCCGGCAGACCTGATCTTCGTGATTCGCTCGAACGAATTGATGGACTACCGCTCAATGATGCACCTGCGGCGATTGTCGAAGTGACAAGCGCGTTGCCGCTGGATCATGATGGCATACTCGCGAGCGCAACCCGCTTTGGTTTGCCTTCACTCGGGGGCTATCGGCTCGCACTCATGGGGATCGGCGTGCTCTGGATCGTTCCAGTCGGTGTTGCGATTGTGAAACGAATCAGGCGTAAGAAACCAGTTGAAATAGTG
>SXOY01000217.1 GCA_005776545.1 Planctomycetia bacterium
ACCAAGAGCGGCGCGAGAAGTTGACGCCAACTGGCCGCGTGATTAAGCGCCGGATCAGCTATCCCATGCACTCGTGGAATCTTGAACCATAGAAAAAAGAGTAATACCAAAGACATGCCTTGCGGCGAAAGTACTCCGGTCGCTAACTGCTCAATAACCGCACGATCCATAAAACCCGCGGCAGCACTTTCGTACAGTCGCGGGAATATTCCGCTGCATCTATCGCCTTCGGTCTTCCCTAATGCCTGATGCCTAGTGCCTAATTCCTAATGCCTAATGCCTGTATCGTCCAGAGCGACACGCCCGATCTAGGCAGTTACTTCGCTCCACCTTCAAGCGAAATCGTCAGCGTGACATCGTCAGACAAGCCCTTGAGCATGAAGTCCATGCCAAACTCAGATCGCTTGATCGTAAAGGTGGTCTCGACGCCGGCAACGGTACCGCCGCCTCTTCCTGGACGCTGGCCAGTATTCGCAACGTTAAGAACCACTTCTTTGGTCTTGCCGTGGAAGCTCAGGTCGCCCTTAACTTCCCAGTTCGTATCGTCCTTCTTGGTGAAACTCGTTCCTTTGAAACTGATCGTGGGGAATTCCTTCACGCTAAAGAAGTCGGGAGACTTCACATGATTGTCCCGACCGCTGCTATTGGTATCAACGCTTGCAGCGTCGACCGTCGCTTCGAGCACATTTCCCGCCAGATCAAACGAGCCTTCAACTTTGTTGAAGCGACCGTAGAAGTTCGCCGCGTTCATGTGCTTAATCTTAAAAAACACGCTCGAGTGCGCACTGTCAACCTTAAAGGTCTTGGCCCCTGCTGCGGCGGGTGCCGGCGCACTCTTTGTCTCCGCCGCAGGTTGTGCCGCAGTTGACGAGAGTGCCGCGTAGCTGCCAGCCGCGAGGGCGAGCGAAAGAGCTGATGCAGCGACAATTTTCCGAATCGAATTCATACCAAGTTCCTCCAAGTTAGACAAGAATCACCAACGAGCCGAGCAATATTGATGCCCGAACCCCACGCCGAGTTTCTATATTAGTACGAAATCTATACAAACGAGCTGCCATCCAACAGCAACGCCTTCTGCTTTCCCTAGTGCCAAGTGCCTAATGCCCAGTGCCTGTACGATCCAGAGCGACACGCCCCATGTGACCTTAAAGCACTATCTGATAAAACGCGACATCGTGCCACCGCTCAAACTTGTACCCTACCTCCCTGAAAACGCCGGTTTTCTGGAATCCACACGCCTCATGCAGGCGGCAGGAAACATCGTTTGGCAGCGCAATTCCCCCCACAACGGTGTGAAACCCCAGCCCGCGGCACTGCTCAAGCAACGCTCGATACAACCGCTTTCCAACCCCATTGCCCTGAAACTTCGCAGCCACATAAATCCCCGCCTCGCACGTCCGGTCGTACGCCTTGCGGCTCCGCCACGTATACGCCTTGGCATACCCGGCAAACACCCCATCAACCTCAACAACCAGAAAAGGAAACTGCTCACGGGTTACCACCCACGCATCGCGCAACTCCGCCGCCGGAACCGGTTCCAGGCCGAAATGAATCGCCGTATGCACGATGTAGTAGTTCGTTAACGCGGCAATCGCCTCAAAGTCGCTTTCGGTGACAGATCGGATCAGCATGTCGGTAGGATAGGAATCTGCAAAATTGAAGACTTTTTAGTACCAAAGCCGGGCCAGGCGCGGTATTCTCCTCTCACCGGTGAATGGATTCCTTGAGTCTGACGCTCAAGGCCCGGATTTGACCAAGCGGAGCTTGGATACACGATGCCCAGGGAAAGTTCACGTTCAACAACCAAGTCCGATCCCGCCGACAATGATGCCAAGCAGTTCGTGCTTGACACCAATGTTCTGCTTCACAACCCCACTGCACTCTTCGTGTTTCAAGAGCACGATGTGGTCATCCCCTTCACCGTCATCGAAGAACTCGACAAGATGAAGCGGAAAGATGATGACCTGGGCCGCAACGCACGCGCCTGCATCCGCCATCTCGATCGCCTCCGCGCAATGGGCAGTCTCACCACCGGCGTCCCCTGGTCAAAACTCCAACTCGGTCCTGACATGGGCGCACGCCCCGGACCCGGCGGCAAGACCGGCAGCATTCGCATCGACATGAACGCCTACGAGCGGCCCGCGGGCATCTCTCTCGACATGCCCGACAACCACATCATCGCGGTTGCCTGGGCATTGCAGAAAAAGAACCAACGCTCTGTTTTTGTTTCCAAAGACCTCTCCGCGCGCCTCAAGTCCGATGCGCTGGGTATCAAAACCGAAGATTTTGAAAACTCTAAAATCGATGCCGATCGCCTCTACACCGGCTGGGTCAATGTCACCACGCCCGGCGACCTGATCGATGACCTCTACAAAGACCGCCTGCTCGAACTCGACCGCCTGACCAAATACCTCAAACGCACATCAACCACCGGCGAAGACTACTCGCTCGATGTCCTTCCCAATCAATACGTCGTCCTCAAAGACAAGAGTGATGAAAACCACACAGGTCTAGGCCGCCGCCTTGCCGACACTGAACACCTGATCCCCATCACCGGCCCGCGCAAACCCGTGTACGGCATCGTTGCTCGCAACGTCCATCAGACCATGGCGCTCGACCTGCTCATGGATGATGATGTCAAACTCGTCACGCTGCTGGGCACTGCCGGCACCGGCAAGACGCTGCTGGCGATCGCCGCGGGAATGGCCAAATGTTTCAATGAAGAACGCTACGACAAACTACTGGTCGCCCGCCCCATCATGCCCATGGGTCGCGACATCGGCTACCTCCCCGGCGACAAAGATGAGAAGCTCGCGGCGTGGATGCAGCCAATTTTCGACAACCTGCAATACCTGCTTTCTACCCGCGGCGCAGGCAGTCAGGCCGCCGATTCCCACTCCACCGAACAACGCGTCCAAAAACTCATCGCCGATGGCAAAGTGGTCATGGAACCCCTCACCTACATCCGCGGCCGCAGTATCCCGCACCAATTCATGATCGTCGATGAAGCTCAAAATCTCACGCCGCACGAAATCAAGACAATCGTCAGCCGCGTCGGCGAAGGAACAAAACTCGTTCTCACAGGCGATGTCGGCCAAATCGACAACCCATACTTGGACCAATCCAGCAACGGCTTATCATACGTCGCCGAAAAAATGAAAGGCGTCCGCCTCTTCGGCCACGTCACACTCAACAAGAGCGAACGCAGCGAATTGGCCAGTCTCGCGGCGAGCAGGTTGTAAAGCACGCTGAGGAGACTCGATCTGACAACGCAATTGGGAATAACAATACGAATTTCTAATCTGACTGCGAGCCGAATTCGAATTCTTGTTCTTTTCCTCGAAGGTCGATGACGATTATCGTCACCGACCATCGACTCGAAACATCGGCACTATCCGCAATTATTCCGACGGCACTCGCTGCCATCGTTCGTGCAGTGCTAGCAGAAATAGGTGACGACATTGCACGTATTCGTCCTGTTATCATTCGTCCACTGTATTGGCAAGTCATTACTGATCGTTCCCATTGCCGGGAGAATTGATCTTCGGCGCGGCGCAGTGAATCCGAAAGGCCCCAAGTGTCTCTGAGATAAACGTATCCGTAGCGCAGTAGCAAAGCGAACAACGCTACCACCAAGAACCAGCTCACTTTTCGCCAAACACTTCTAGACGGAGAAGCCTCACCGCGACAATCTGAATGCACCGGAGACTCTGGAGCCTTCACATTTGTCGGCAATTCAACCGTGGGTGTTGCGGACAGCAACGAGTCTGAATTGTCCAGATTCGACCGAAGTTGACACAACTGGGCTTCCAGCGACCTTGTTAGCCCATGATCTTTGCCAAGCTGCCTTTCACATTCAGCATGCTGCTCAACCAGCGATTGCTCCATCGCCACCAAATGCATGTTCTTGGATGATCCACTCATCGCGTCTGCCTTTCAATGCCTGTTTTTTTTATAGTAGATGCAACCCATCCTGTTCTGATGCATATTAATCGAACTCGACTGTTTTTGCAAGCTTCATCCAATCATGCTCGTCCAACTAATCACTCATCTTGAACCACTCGTTGCCGTTACGAGTAGGCGCGCCGCACAAGCCCCCTGTCACGGTGCCACCTTCCAGCCCAGCTTTCGCCCCAACGGGGCGACCTAGTCACAGCCCAGGGCACCGCCCTGGGTAGTGACGCCATAGCTTTTAAGCCCTGAAGGGGCGACCTAATGTTCTGTCACCAACATTCATATCTCAATAATTTCAGGGAACATTCCCATGCCTCAATCCCTCTCGTGCGTCCACATCCACCTTATCTTCAGCACCAAAGGCCGCATGCCATTCATCGATGACACCATCCGCGAATCGCTCCATCGATATACAGCGACCGTGTTTACAAACATCGAATGTCGCCCAATCATTATCAACTCGGTCGAAGACCACATCCATTCGTTGTTCGTCCTTGATCGCAAGATCGCGATCTGTGATGTGGTCGAACACGTCAAGGTCGCCTCCTCGAAATGGATCAAAACGCAAGGAACGCAGTACTCAGAGTTTTTCTGGCAGGGCGGCTACGGCGACTTTGGAGTATCCGCATCCGATGTTGATAGTGTGCGCGCGTACATTGCCAATCAGCGCGAACACCATAAACAATATTCATTTCAAGACGAATATCGCATGTTCCTGCACCGTCATGCCATCACGTACGATGAGCGGTATGTGTGGGATTGAATCGCCCCTTCAGGGCTTTTTCAGATGGGGCACGCGTACCCAGGGCTGCGCCCTGGGCTGTGACTAAGCCGCCCCCTTGGGGCGAAAATCTCAATGCTGACTATTTCTTGTTCTTTTGACTCTGCGACTATTCGATGATGCTCGTGCCTCTCACGCCTTCGCCCGCGCAATCACAATCGCCGCAATCAACACACACGCCCCGCCAACCCACTGCCATGGCGAAAACTTCTCACTCAGTAACGACACCCCTACTGCCACCGTCACCGCGGGCTCCATGATGGACAACGTCGAAGTCCGCACCGGGCCGATCCTGGCAAGACCCGCGAGCAGTGCGGTAATCCCAATCACCGTCGCAAAGATGCTCAAACTGATCGCGGCCTTCCAGCCCAGTGCGCTCGTCGGCAATGCCTCGCCCTTGGCGAGCGCAACGCCCACAAACACCGCCGCGGCAGAACTTACCACAATCGCTGAACTCACCATCGGCCCGGCATCCTTTGCAAACTTCGCGCCCGCGATGATGTACAGCGCATACGACACCGCCATCACAAGTCCCAGCACGATCCCTTTCCACGCCTCAGGTCCGAGCGATTGCCCAAACAGCGAAGGAATCAAAAGCAATCCACTACCAATAACCGCCAACACCAGCGCGATGACCTTGCCCTGCGATAGTTTTTCCTTCAGAAACAACCATGCAATAAGTGTGACCAGTCCGGGATACAGATACAACAGCAGCGACACCAGACCACTGGGAATGTACTTCAGCGCAAAAAAGAAACACGATGCCTCTGCACAATACCCGACCGCCCCCATCCCAATAAGTACCAGCAGAACCTTGCCACGAGGAATGCGTTCTTTGCGAATCAGGACAATCGCCCACAAGATCGGCGCAGCCATCGCAAACCGCAGCGCGAGCAGCATCCACGTGCCAAGTCCAGCCTTATCCGCCCATGTCCCCATGAGCGGCATAAAACCAAAGCACACCGCGGCGAGCAGGACATATGCAATACCTTGAATCACGGGCGAGAGTAGGTGTGTTTCAGCGAGTCAGGGCTTGGTACGCAGGGGACGAATGTCCCGCGTCGCGGAGACGCTGAGCTAGGAATGAGAAAGACACAGGGAAAAGGGTTAGAGACCTCGTTCTCTTGTTTTGCCTAATCCTGTACATCCTGTACATCCATGTTCATTCTGCATTGTTCTTCTGAATCCGACCTCTGCGTCTCTGCGCCTCTGCGTTGAATGCGTTGTCAACCTCAAGCACACCCTACTTCAACTTCACCGGCTTGGCCTTCGCTTCCTTCTTATCCAGCGAATACGCCTTCTTCAACCACTTCTTCACCTCGCCATCAAAATCTTTCACCGTCGCAAGCTGGAAGCAATGCGTAATGCGATCCTTCTTCTCAAATCCACCGGTATTAATCAGCCGCTCGGGAAAATCTGTGAAACCCTCCGCCAGCAGCGGCGTCAGGCACAGACCAAAATCAAGCCGGTCCCTTGTCGACGGCTTGATCTGCGCGAACACATGATTGCGATACAGCGGCACGATCGTCTGACACGGGCACACCTTCACATCATCGCCCATCTTTCTGCCGTACTCAACAATCGCATCATGAATCGGCCTGATGCCATGCTTCTTAGCGTACATCTTTTCGACCCACTCTGTCGCGGCCTCTAAATATGCCTCGGGCGAGTCATCCTCGCTGCCTTTCCCGACACTCTTCTCCGCGAGCCACCACGCTGAATTAGTACCAAACTTGCATTCACGCTTCAGCCACTCGCGCCGCGCTACCTCTGACTTGGGCCCGTTGTTTTCAATATACACCAGCCACTGCGGCAGCGACTTTCCCGTCTTCTCCTTCAGCGACTCCACCCAATCGGTGACCATCTGCAGGCTTGGATGTGGCGAATACAGCGATGAAACAGCTTTCGACATCCCCCATTTTAGGAGCAACGAATCTCAATTCAACGAGTTGCCGTGCCGCATTTGCGCTTTTCAACTCTCACTTCTTTACAAACCCACCCCGGAATTCTTCACGCCCCATAAAGCCGCCGCCGCATAACGCCGATGCCTGCAATGTCCTGCGGGTTATTGTGCCACACTTCTGGCCGCCGTGGGAAAATCAGGGGGCCTTTGGCACCCATTCCAAACTGGAGTCTAGACCTATGGCATTTACTCGCACCACTCGCAAGAACACTGGCCGCAAAACCACCGCTCGCAAGACTTCGACCAAACGCACAGCTAAGAAAACAACTGCAAAGAAGACTCTCAGCAAAACCAACAAGACCTGGTGGGCCAAGAACTCAAAGAACACCGCCAAGCGCACCACTCGCAAGGCAACCCGCACAACCAAGACCTGGAAAAAGACAACTGCCCGCGCTCGCAAGGCCGCATAAGTCGGAACACAGAATCTGAAAAAGGACAATCGCCGCAGCTACTCAGCCGCGGCGATTGTGTTTTTGTAGCTCGTTGATCAGATCTTGGGGAAGGCCGGAAGATCAATCGTCGTCTGATTCACATGATTAAAGTAATTGGTGTACGTCGCCAGCGCATGATGTGCTACCACCTCTGCGATATGTCCATCGGTATACCCCGCGGCCTTGAAATTCGCCAGATCCGTGGCCGACACGTTCCCGCGTTTTTCTTCAATCGCCAGCGCGAGCCGCACCACGGCATCGAGTTTCTTGTCGGCCACGCTGCCGCGGCGAGCCTCAATTGTCTGTGCTTCTGTAAGTCCGGCACCCTTACCGATCATCGTGTGCGCTGCCAGACAGTAATCGCACCCGCGCGCCTGACCCAGCGCCAGGTGAATAACTTCCTGCTCGGGCTTTGTCAAAACGCCCTTGCCCAATGCGCCCGACAACGCAAGATATGCATTCAACGCGGCAGGCGAATTCGCAAATGCCTTAAAGATGTTCAAGTGTTTACCAGACAGCGGTCCATCGAAAATGGCCTTTGCTTCGCCGGTTGCTGTTGCGGGATCGATAGTGGTCAATCGAGGCATGTGTAGTCTCCTTGAAAATTGCACGAAGTGGACACCGCTGAGATGCC
>SXOY01000218.1 GCA_005776545.1 Planctomycetia bacterium
CATTTGCCATTACTTGTTCTCCTCAACAACCTGCTTGAGTTCATCGGGCAATGCTCGCGTCGGCTGACGTGTAAGCTGCATTTTCCCATCACTGCCGCGGCGGAGTATCGTGTTGAACTTCGCGTATTCATCACTCTTATTGGGGAAGTCGTCCCGGAACTGGGCGCCGCGACTCTCCTTGCGTTCAATCGCTGCGAGTGTGACAGCTTCCGAAACCAGGAGCAGATTTTTCAGATCAATCGCGGTGTGCCAACCGGGGTTGTATTCGCGATTGCTTTGAGCACCCGCGTTTTCCGCCCGCTTGCAGAGTTTCTGAATTCCATCTAGAGCTTGCACCATTTCGGATTCAACGCGAACGATTCCGACAAGGTTCTGCATCATCTCCTGCAGGTCATGCTGGACCGCATATGGCGATTCGCTCTTTCCAGTTGCGCCACGCTCAAACGGCGCAAGGGCCTCACGAATCGAAGCTTCAACCTGATCTTTGTTCACGCGTCCCGCCCCGTTTTCTTTGGCAAACTTCGCGCCGTATTCACCAGCTCGTTTGCCAAAGACCACGAGATCCGAAAGCGAATTGCCGCCGAGCCGATTCGCACCGTGCAAGCCAGCGGCGACTTCGCCCGCAGCAAACAGTCCGGGCACTGTTGACATCTGTGTATCGCCTTCGACTTTGACGCCGCCCATCACGTAGTGAGTCGTCGGGCCAACTTCCATCGGCGTGGTCGTGATATCCAGCCCTGCCAGTTGCATGAACTGGTGGTACATGCTGGGCAGCTTCTTCTTGATGTGCTCTGGTGCGTTGGGGACCTTCTCCTTGATCCACGCAATGTCCAAAAACACGCCGCCGTGCGGAGACCCGCGTCCTGCTTTTACTTCTCGATTGATACAGCGTGCAACGTGATCGCGTGTCAAGAGCTCTGGTGGTCTGCGTGCGGCCTTGTCTCCCGTCACATACCGCCAGCCTTCTTCTTCATTGTCTGCCGTCGATGACTTGTAGTTGTCCGGAATGTCATCGAACATGAACCGCTTGCCATCTTTGTTACGCAGCACGCCGCCTTCGCCGCGGACGCCTTCAGTAACCAGAATTCCTTTCACGCTCGGTGGCCACACCATGCCAGTCGGATGGAACTGCACGAATTCCATATCCATCAGGTCTGCACCAGCGCGATATGCGAGTGCCTGCCCATCGCCGGTGTATTCCCAGGAATTCGAAGTCACCGAGAATGCGCGGCCGATGCCGCCGGTTGCGAGGATGACAGACTTGGCATGCCACACGCGGAAGCGGCCGCGTTCACGGTCATAGCCAACGGCCCCCACTACTCGATCGCCATCTTTAAGCAGATCGATGATCGTCATTTCCATGTACACATCGATGCCGGAGTGCACACCATGATCCTGCAGCGTTCGGATCATTTCAAGGCCGGTTCGGTCGCCAACGTGTGCAAGCCGCGGATAGCGGTGGCCACCGAAGTTACGCTGAAGGATCTTTCCATCCTGCGTGCGATCAAACACTGCGCCCCAGGCTTCAAGTTCCCGCACTCGCGCAGGTGCTTCCTTTGCGTGAAGTTCGGCCATGCGCCAATTGTTGAGATACTGCCCGCCGCGCATCGTGTCTGCGAAGTGAACCCTCCAGCTGTCACGATCATCGACATTCGCCATCGCCGCGGCCATGCCGCCTTCGGCCATGACCGTGTGAGCTTTGCCAAGCAGTGACTTGCAGATCACGGCGGTCTTACAGCCAAGTGAGGACGCTTCAATAGCAGCGCGAAGGCCCGCGCCGCCCGCGCCAATAACTAAAACGTCGTGCTCATGAACTTCGGAGACTCCGGGGAACGAACTCATACAACTGACTCCAGGTTCAGAGTTTGAAGAAAACGGGATCGTTAATAACACCAGTGGAACACATCCGCACATAGAAATCAGCGAACATGATCCAGAGCAGACTTGCCCAGCCCCAGAGCATGTGTTTGCAATTCAAGCAACTGACGCAGTCATATACCGGTTTTCGCGGTCCGAGCTTGGAATGCTGATCAAACCTGCCTCCCACCAAATGCCGTAGCGAGTGACATCCGCCAACATACATGATGAGCAGAATCGGTTCGACCACCATGATGAGCGTGCCTAGTCCAATACCAAACGTGCGACCGGCACTTGCATCTCCCGGGACCTTGAAGAACCAGAACTGTTCATAGAGGTCGTACATCTTTACCGCCAGCAGGACCACAATGATGTACATGAAATAGCGATGTGAATTTTGAAGAACTAATGGAAACCAGCGTTCGCCGCGATACTTCTTGCCGCGAAAACCCGGCTCACCAACGGCACAACTGGCCGGATCTGCCCAGAGCCCCTTGTAGTATTGCCCACGAAAGCCATAGCAGGTGAAACGAAATCCTGCCGGAGCCCAGAGTATCAGGAAGGCAGGCGAGAAATACAGAAACGCAGGCCACCAGGCGGGGTGGCCGGAAAAGAAAGCGTGGCCTGATACCTTGTTTGCCGCGATAGCCTGTGTGGTTTCAAAAAGCAACGGCGAGAAGAAGGGGGACAGGTAGCTCTGCCCCTGCGGACCGTGGTAAAAGTAATCGGTCCCGTGAAAAGCTCCCCATGTGGCATAGATTACAAAGAAAATGAGACCAAAAGCGATGCCTGACGGCTGCAGCCACCACGCATCCTTACGTGTCGTTTCTCCCAACTTCCGAAGTTGTGGGAGAGATAGGTTTGCCGAGTCGCTCATCAAGTCATCTCCATTGCCCGCTGAACACGCGAGGCTGGTGTACCACAGGATACCACGCATCCCCCGTCGTTGTCGCGTGCGATTATCCAATTCGTGCACCTGCTTCGAAATGGACTTTCTCAAAACCGAGGGTAGACTCGCCAGTTGAGACTCTGTCGCATTGTCGATTCTAGAGGCTTCTCTTTGACCATTTCACCATCACAACCACCTGAACCTGCTGAACCCAAGCCGAGCACCTCTCCCTATTCAATCTTTCTTGCCAAATTTGGAAAGCGGATTGGGCTTCTTGCGTTCTTTTTCTTTCTCGCCAAGGGTCTTGCCTGGCTGGTCGTTCCCACTGCGATAGTCTGGGCGGCGAGTCGCTGAGTTTGCGTGCGTTTACTCTGCCGCACATTCCATCACATTCCTGAACCTGCGTGCTGCCAAACGTACGTCCCGCGTATTACTCACGTCGATTTCACGATTTCTCCAAAGATAGCGAATTTCCCTTGAAACTCGCCGCATTCACGCTGCACACGTCATCACTATTCTTTTCATAATCAATGCAAGATTCGCCCATCCGCAAGGAAGTCTTGACGGCGAACGCATGTTGCGACTCGCGATTAAAACTGTTCCGATGTTCAACAAAGCTTTCTGGAGAATTGTCATGCAGATCACTCGCTCAATCGTTGCTCTTTCCGCTCTTTCACTGGTTGCCCTCGCAACTTCTGCCGCGTCGGCCTCGGTCACCCTTGCGGCTGGGCAGGCTCAGATCATCTCTCCGCCACCCTCATGCGTTCCCGGCGCGCTTTCGGGCTTCAACGCCTTTGCGTGGAACGAGCAAACCAACGTTTCGCTCACCAATCTCCCCGTTGACATGACCAACAACCCCGGCTCCAGCGGCTCGGCCATTTCCGGCTTTGTCGGGGGCGCGTTTGACAGCCACTTTATCCACTACGAGAACATCCCCGGCGTCATCAGTGCATCTGGCTCATTCACATTCAGCAGCAACATCATCGCCGTCATCTTCACGCAGCCGCTGCTCGACCTCACCGACTCGCCCCTGGGCATCGGCAGCACGATCTACCCCACCGGCTACACATTTCGAGGCCTCAACTCTACTTCTTCCTTCACACTCAACAACAACCTCCTCACATTCAACTTCGTCACCTTCACACCCACGACCGATGTCATCCAACTCCGCGTCCTCACCCACGTCCCCACTCCCGGCGCAAGCCTCGCCCTGAGTGCCGCGGGCATCCTCACTCTCCGTCGTCGCCGCAAATAAAGGGGCGGCCTCGACAACGGACCCGCTCTGCTGTCAAAGGTAGTGCGGGTCCAGTCATGCGCTCACATTACCTTGTGAAACACCGTAGACCGGCGCTTAGTACGCAGAGACGCCGAGACGCAGAGAAAGGCAAAGAAGAAATGAACATGGATATACAGGATGTACAGGATGGGAAACACAAAGCTGCGTACTTTGATTGTGGACTTCTTTGACTCTCCTCCGATTTCTTATCCTGTCCATCCTGTATATCCATGTTAATACCTCTTTGTCTTTCTCTGTCTTCTCTCTGCGACTCGGCGTCTCTGCGTTAAAAGCCCTGTCCCACTGAGACTCACCTACCATCCCCGCACATGAACGCAGTCCAAAAGCTTCGATCGATGGTCGGTGAGATTCGCAACGCCAAAAATCCTGCACAGCGTCACGCCGCGTGGGAACTTGTCATGCGATTGCTGAGCCGCATGCCCGTCGATGCGGCGGAGATCCACGCCGTCTGCAGCAAAGAAGACATCATCGCGTTTGACGCTCTGGTCACTCGCATCGAAAACCCCGCGCCCGCGAATACACCCGCCGAGCCAGAGACAATCTCCCCTGAACTCAAACACCAGATGGACTCGGCCCTCCGCGCCTTCCGCAAACGCCTGAAGTTCATGCGCCTCGACGATGAGTCGCGTCTGGGCAGCCGCCAGATGACCGGCGGCCGCAAGTCCGAAATCGACGCCATCATCCCCCCCACCGAATTCCCCCACAGTGTCTGGGCCGCCCTCGCCAAGACCGGCCAACTCAAAGATGCCGGCGGCGGGTTTTACGAACTCCCCGCTGACTGACAGTGGCATCGGCACACTGCCGATGTTCCCCGCTCCCGCTCCCGCTTGAGTGTGCCTGCACAAGTCGCTCGCTTGGTACGCAGAGTCGCAGAGCCGCAGAGAAAGACATAGAGCAAAGCCACAGATTTCACGGATGGGCACAGATAGAGGATGAAGGAAAACAATGTCTGTGGACATCTGAGTGAGCCGTGGCAATAGCCTTGGTCGGGAATCGCTGGGTTTGGTCCCAACATTATGAGACGCAGGAGTTTGTGCCCGCGCATCGGGCAGAAAACCCAACGGAGAAATGACTTCTGTGCGGGGAAAAGCGGTTTGTGCGCGGGGAGAAATGATTTCTACGCGAGGAAAACTCGTCTGCTCGCGGGGAGAAATCGTTTACACGCGGGGGAAAACGGTTTGGGCGCGTGGAAAAATGATTCCTGTGCGGGGAAAAACCATTCTTGCGCGGAAAGAAATCATTTCCTTGCGGGCGTTCCACACAAACGTGTACTGGTGAAAGCCGTATCTCTGCCTTTTCTCTGAGCCTCTGTGCCTCTGTGGCAAAGCACCGGTGGCACAGTACCTTTTACTCCAGTTATGCCACCGGTCGGTATCGTGATTTCTGTTTCTCACTTGCGCAGGGACTCTGCGCAGCCGATGCCAAGCACTTGAACCGCTCAACCTGCGACGTGCATGGTGCATGTCGCGGGGGGAGATGCGCTGTCC
>SXOY01000219.1 GCA_005776545.1 Planctomycetia bacterium
CACGTCCAGCTTTACGACGCGTGCTTTGGTCTTTTGTAGCTCTATCGCCTTCAATGGATCACGGCACGCCGCGATCACAGTCTCGCCGCGAGCAACAAGTTGTTTTGCGTATTCAAGTCCAATGCCGCGATTCGCGCCGGTGATAAGCCATGTGTGAGTCATGCAGTATTATTGCGTGCTCAAATGACAGAACGGCGTTAGACTTCAATGACCATAGCAACGGAATTGCCGCCACCCAGGCACAAAGCTGCGACACCGCGCTTACCGCCCGTGCGCTTCAACTGGTGAATCAAAGTCACAAGCACGCGAGCGCCCGAAGCGCCAATCGGATGCCCAAGCGCGACGCCACCGCCGCAGATATTGAGCTTTTCTTCTGGAATCCCAAGAGCCTTGATATTGCACAAAACCTGTGCGGCAAAGGCTTCATTGATTTCAAAGAGATCGATATCGCGAACTGAGAGGCCCGCCTTTTGCAACACACCTTCAACGCCAGTGATCGGTGCTGCGAAAATGTCCTTTGGCGAAACGCCCGAAGTGTGGTAGGCCACGATCTTCGCCATCGGCTTGATGCCAAGTTGTTCAGCCTTGGTGTGGCTTGCCACGCACACCGCTGCTGCCCCATCAGAGATCTGGCTTGCATTCGCCGCCGTGACGGTTCCATCTTTCACAAAGGCCGGGCGCAGCTTGCCAACACCTTCCAGTGTTGTGTCGGCACGAATTCCCTCATCCGCGGCAACGCCGGGCGACCTCTTATCGAGGCACTGCTCACCTGTGAGCGCAACAGTTTCAAGTTTGAAATGTCCTGCCTTGGTTGCGTCCGCCGCACGAATGTGCGATTGCACCGCGAAGCGATCTTGCTCTGCACGCGATATCTCGTACTTCTTGGCAATGTGATCCGCCGAGTCGCCCATTGCGCACGCTTCAAATGCACAGCGAAGGCCGTCATATGCCATGTGGTCTTCGGTGGTGGTCGGGCCATATTTCACACCTTCGCGAATGCGCGAAAAGTGGGGGGCCATTGTCATGTTTTCCATACCACCGGCAATGACCAGATTGTTGTCTCCAGCCTTGATCGATTGTGCCGCAAGCATGACCGCTTCAAGACCAGACCCGCAGACTTTATTGATGGTCTTGGCGCTCAGCGTGTCAGGCAAGCCCGCCTTCAGTCCAGCCTGGCGAGCCGGATTCTGTCCAACCCCCGCCTGCAAGACGCAACCCATAATGCACTCATCGACCGAACCCTTGATCGCCGCCTGATCTGCGAACAACGCGGAAATTGCGTAGCTGCCCAGAACTGGTGAAGGGACCTTGGAAAGCCCGCCGAAAAAACGGCCGATCGGTGTGCGTTTGGCTGCGAGGATGACTGGCTGCTGCATGGGAAACTCCTGATTGGAGGAGATGATAGGACGCTCTTGGTGGCTTTTGGATGACACAATGCGAACTAAGAACGGTATTTGACTTGAAAGCGGCTGCAAATTCTGCGACACTGTTCGTTCTCACTCGGTGGTACAAAGGGGATTTCTCAATGCGATCAGTTCTTGCAACACTTGTTTTCGGTTCGACAATCAGCACCGCCGCGCTGGCGCAGGTCGTCCCAACTTCAACTGTCGATTACACCGGACACAAATTAGTCAGAGTTGAGGCAAACAGAATCAGAGATTTCCAGGCTCTCAATCTCCTCGCAGTGTCGCTCTGGAATTGCAATCAGGGACCTGGTATCAACGATGCTCAGATTTCGCCAGACAAGTGGCAGGCCTTTCTCGATCTCAATCTTCCTTATTCAATCATGATGGAAGATGTTGAAGTCAAACTTCGCCAGGAGCGTGATCAAATCGCGCTTGCACACATGCAGCGCGATGCCGCCTGGTTCACTACCTATCACAACCTCGACGAGATCAACGCCAAACTCGACGCCGACCTTCTGGCAAATCCAACTCTCACTCGCAGCCTCACCATCGGCAACTCACTCCAAAACCGCACGATCCGCGGCATCGCAATCTCCGCGCCCGATCAACCCGGCAATCCGCGAAACCTCCGTCCGCAGATCATCTTTAACGGTTGTCAGCATGCTCGCGAGTGGATCAGTCCTGCCACGATCATGTATTTTTCCGAGCAACTTGCAACGCAATATTCCACCAACGCGCGCATCACAAACATCCTTAACAACGTGGAAATTCTGCTCGTTCCCGTTGTCAATCCTGATGGATATGTTTGGACGTGGACGAACCTCCGTCTCTGGCGCAAGAATCGTCGCGACAACGGTGACGGCACCATCGGCGTTGATACCAACCGAAACTGGGGCTATCAGTGGGGTGGCGAAGGCGCAAGCACCGACCCAAACAACGATACATACCGCGGCACAGGTCCATTTTCTGAACCCGAAACTCAAGCACTCTCAAACTTCATTCTCGCCAACCCGCGCATCAAGGCTCATATCGACTTCCACAGCTATTCCCAGCTCATCTTGTCCCCCTGGGCATACACCGCTTCACTCCCCGCCGATGCGATGGTCTTCGACACATTAAACGCGAAGATGGCGGCCGCCGTTCGCGCTCCATTTAATATGACCTATGTCGCAGGGCCAACGTACACCACGATCTACCCAGCATCCGGCGCATCGGGCGACTGGTCTTACGGCGCAGCAAACGCGCTCGGCTTCGGCTGGGAACTTCGCGATACTGGAACAAACGGCTTCATCCTTCCGGCTGATCAGATCATCCCCACAGGTATCGAGAATCTCGCGGCGATCCTCGAACTGGGCGACTGGATCGCTCAACCACTAAACTTCACGTTTCCTGATGGGCTACCCACTCAAGCCATCGCGGGAAATCCAAGTACGTTCCGCGTCGGTGTTGTCTCTGGAGGCTCGACTCCAATTGCCACTCCTCCCACCATGTTCACTCGCGATGGAAGCGGTACTTGGATTCCCGCGGCTCTCATACCCACCGCGTCCCCCGGAATTTTTAATGCCACCATTTCCGCTTCAACCTGCGGCGAGAACATCGACTACTACTTTGAAGCTACCGCCGCCAACACAGCTGTTGTGCAGTCTCCGGTCGGCGGCGCAACTGCCCCAAATATTCGCATAACAACCCCCGTTCCGGTGTACTCAGACAACTTTGAAACCAATACAGGCTGGTCATACGCGAGCGCCTCTGATACCGCGACCCTGGGACGCTGGGAACGAGCAGTTCCGCAGGCAACCGCCGCACAACCAGGTAATGACAACCCGCTTGGCACCGGAACATTGTGTGCAATCACCGATTCTCGTGCTGGCACCGGCGTGGGAAGTTACGATATTGACGGCGGCACGACAACCCTCACTTCGCCAACGTTTGATGGTCGCCCACCAAGTGGCACACCCGCAAGCGAAATGAAACTCTCTTACGCACGCTGGTATTCCAACAACGCTGGCGGTGCACCCAACGCCGACTCCATGCCCATCGAACTCTCTAACAACGGCGGCACAACGTGGACTCAAATCGAATTGGTCACAGAAAACGCCAACGCCTGGGTCACTCGCACGTGGACGCTCAATTCGATCCTCCCGCTCACAGCGAACATGAAAGTTCGCTTTGTTGCAAGAGATCTCGCCACCGGTTCCGTGGTTGAAGCGGGTGTTGACGATTTCAGGATCTTCTTTGACACATGCCCCTGCCCAGCAGATTTCAACGGCGACACCATCGTTGACTTCTTCGACTACCTCGACTTTGTCGATTCATTCAGCGCAAACTCTCCATCCGCCGATTTCAACAACGATTCCATCATCGACTTCTTCGACTACCTCGATTTTGTCGATGCCTTCAGTGTTGGCTGTTAAGTCTCAAGATTGGAAGTCGTACACGTTGCCAAGTGCAAGGATGCGTGAAAGTTCATCCAGCGCTGTACGCGAACGCTGCATCAGCGCCGGGTCCTTAATCGAATCAGGAGTCAACGTCTCCGGATAGTGCTTCATTACCCATGTTTCAAGAGTCCGCAACTTAGCCTCATCCATGATGCACGCAGGATTGACCGCTTTGAGTTCTTCCGCAGTCAGCGGCACACGCAGC
>SXOY01000220.1 GCA_005776545.1 Planctomycetia bacterium
GATTTTCGGGATCGGTCTCGCGGGCGGTGCGGACGATGAGTTCGCGAGCGGCGGGCATTTGCGCATCAAGTCCACCCATGACCTGCACGGCGTTGAGCATGAGATTGAGCGCGGCTTGTTTCACTCGCTGCGAATCCATATCTGCAAGGAGCTTGCCGGGCGCAAGGTCAAGTCGCAGGCGGACTCCTGACTTTTCGGCCTGGGGGAGGAAGAAATCAGCGAGTTCATCTACCGCGGTGTTGAGATCTGCGACTTTCATATCCAGCCGCAACTCGCCGGCGTATTCCAGAAAGTCCTGCAAGATGCCGCGGAGACGATCGACTTCGCGCTTCAGGGAATGAAGACGTCGCGTCAACCTGCTCCGTTTTTCTTCATCGATCTCCAGTTCGTTCAATCCCTCTTCGAGCAACTGGACATTGAGACCAAGCGTTGAGAGCGGGTTTTTGATTTCATGGGCAAGGCCGCCGGTCATGGCACCGATCTCAGCGAGACGCTCGGCGGAGCGGGCACGCCGCTCGGCTACGAGAGTTCTGGCAAGGCTGCGGCGAATAAGCAGGCGCGAAGCAAGTGCTGTCGCGAGCATGCCGAGGATGAAACCGGTAAGTAGCCAGAGGAATGGGGACACGCAGGATTATCGCCGCGGAGTTCGCAGGTGGAGCGGTTTTGCGGGAACTTTTACAACAGAAGAATCTGAGCCGCGAGCGACTTTGGTGGCTTTCCATCCTTTTTCAGTCTTTTGAGCGGAATAGACAACGGTGCTGCCATCTTTGAGAGCGCGGAAACCATCTCCAACAATGACCTGGAAGTGAACAAAAATATCCTGACCCTGTGGCCCGACGATAAATCCAAATCCCTTGCGAGGATCAAACCACTTTACTACACCTTCGATATGTTCAAGGAAATCTGTAGACGCACTTGCAGCGGGGTCTGGCAGTGAGCCTGGATTATCAACCATGACACACCTCGGGAGAGAGGGCTGATCCAACCTCTACTAGATTAACAGGTTTAATGAATCCGTCAAATCGCGAAGATGCTAATAAAAAACAAACAGGCAGGAATTTCTCCTGCCTGTAAGAATGAAGATGTTGGAATTGATCAGGCGCGTGATCAGACTGGCGCGGCCGTCTTGGCCCGTTCTTCCATCAGAACAGCCTTGCGGCTGAGTTTGATGCGGCCCTGTTCGTCGACCAGGATGACCTTGACCTTCACGATGTCGCCGATGCGGACGACATCGCCAACGGACTTGACGAATCCTTCGGCAAGTTCGGAAACGTGGCACATGCCATCGGTTCCGGGTGCAAGCTCGATGAATGCGCCGAAGTCTTTGGTGCTGACGACCTTGCCGTTGTAGATCTGGCCGACCTTGATCTCTTCGCAGAGAGCTTCGATCTCAGCGCGAGCGCCCATGAGACTTTCGCGATCGGCGGAAGCGACCTGAACGGTGCCGTCGTCGGAGACGTCGATGGTGACCTGGTACTTGTCCTGGAGACCACGGATCATCTTGCCGCCGGGGCCGATGAGTTTGCCGATCTTTTCGGGATCGATCTTGAGAGTTGCGATGCGAGGCGCGAAAGAGCTGATTTCAGCGCGTGGCGTGGTCATGGTCTTTTCCATCTCGCCGATGATGAAGATGCGACCTTCGCGAGCCTGGTCGAGTGAGATGCGAACCTGGGGAAGAGTGAGGCCGCGGGCCTTGAGATCGAGCTGGATGCCGGTGATGCCATCGCGGGTACCGGCGACCTTGAAGTCCATATCGCCGTAGTAATCTTCTTCGCCGATGATGTCGGTGACGAAGAGTTCGCGGCCGGAATCATCGCTGAAACGACCAACTGAGATACCTGCGCACATTGCTTTGATAGGGACACCTGCGTCCATGAGGGAGAGGCAGCCGCCGCAGACTGAGGCTTGTGAGGTTGAGCCGTTGGACTCGGTGATTTCGCTGACAAGGCGGATGGTGTAGGGGAACTCTTCTGGTGAGGGGAGAATACCCATGAGTGAGCGTTCGGCGAGTGCGCCGTGGCCGATTTCGCGGCGACCGGGTGAACCGACTCGCTTTACTTCGCCGACCGAGTAGGGCGGGACGTTGTAATGGTGTGTGAATTTTTTGGAATATTCGGGGAGGAGGCCATCGATGATCTGCTCATCTTTGCCGGTACCGAGCGTGCAGGTGACGATCGCCTGAGTTTCGCCGCGGGCGAAGAGGGCCGAGCCGTGCGTGCGTTTGATGAAACCGACTTCGGAAGAAATCGGGCGGATTTCCTTGAGTCCGCGGCCATCGGTGCGGATGCCGGTGTCGAGCACTGCGCGACGGGTGAGCTTTTCATCGAGGCGTGAGTACGCGACCTTTGCCATGGTGCGGTTGTTTACCGAGGTCTGATAGTCTGCGGTCGTGCCCGTGGTTTTGAGCGCGAAGTGCGAGTCGAGCATCTTGGACTTGATCTCGTCGATCTTGGTGTTGCGTTCTTTTTTGCCCGCGATTTTGCGAGCCTGGGCCAAGTCTTTTTCGCAGACTGTGGTAACGGTTGCCATGATCTCATCGCTGGGGAGGTAGAGAGTCTTGGGCATGACCTTGGTCTTGCCGCATTTGGCGACGAGCTGGTTGATGAGGTCAACGATTTCCTGGACGTATTTTTCGCCGAAGACGACTGCGGCGAAGACGCCATCTTCATCGACTTCAGCTGCGCCGAGTTCGATCATGTTGATGCCGTCTTTGTGACCAGCGATGACGAGATCGAGATCGCTGAAGTCCATCTGCGTGACGGTGGGGTTGATGACGAACTGCGGGCCATCATCGGTGTGCAAGCGTGCAACGCGAACGGTGGCAACGGGAAGTTCCATCGGGATTTCGGAGATCGCCAAGCAGGCTGAGGAGCCGATGCAGGCGAGAATGTCTGTGTCGTTTTCCTGATCGTGGCCGAGCACGAGGGCTTGGATGAGGACTTCATCGATGTAGCCATCGGGGAAGAGGGGACGGATCGGGCGATCGATCATTCTCATGGTGAGAATTTCGCGCTCGTTGGGGGCACCTTCGCGTTTGCGGAAGCCGCCGGGGAACTTGCCCGCCGCGGCAGCGCGTTCGCGGTAATCAACGGTGAGGGGGAAGAAATCGAGGCCTTCGCGTGGGTTGGCGCGAACGCATGCGCAGAGGACGCTGGACTCGCCATAGGTGACGATGACCGCGCCGGAGGCCTGCTTGGCGATTTTGCCGGTTTCGATTGTGAGAGTGCGACCACCGATCTCGCGGGAGACCGACACGGATCCTTCGAACATTTTCATATAAAACAACCTCTCGAGCATCTCTAGCGGATGTTCGCACAACCGTGATGGCCGAGTGCATCAAACCGGGAGCGAACAACTCAGTTCTAATCCAGACGCTCCCCAACTCGCAGAGGCTTGGGGCAAAGGAGCGCGAGTGAAGAATCACAGTCGCTTTTTTGCCTCCGGCCGCTCGACAGGGAAAGCCAGGACGGAAACGAAAACCAATTTACGAAAGCGGCCCGTCCATTTTTCAATGAACGGGCCGTGAAAGTTCTTACTTGCGGAGTTCGAGCCGCTTGATGAGTGATTTGTACGAATCTGGACTGATTCGAGCGAGATACTTCAAGAGGCGGTTGCGACGACCGACCATGCCAACCAAGCCCTTGCGGCTGTGATGATCTTTGTCGTGGCTCTTGAGGTGTTCGGCGACTTCCTTGATCTTTGCAGTGAGCATGGAAATCTGCACTTCGGGCGACCCGGTGTCAGTTGGGTGGCGGCGAGCGGTAGAAACTACTTGAATCTTGTGTTCTGCGAGAAGTGCCATTGCGTACAGATCCTCTTAATTTGGGAGGGGAGTTTAGACGTGAGGGGAGAGGATTGCAAGGGGACAGGTGAAAGGCGGCGAAGACTGCGGAATCTAAGGAGTTCTTGATTAGCAACGCTTGGATTATTGTAAACCGATTTTTGAACGAAGGATATTTGACCTAGAACTTGTTTATTATAGGACGTTAGCGGGTGATCTCTGACGTGTTCGCACTATGATGGGGTTGCATTGATCGGTGGCTAGGTCATATTGATACAACTCTCGGTAAGCCAAGGAATCCCGGTCCCTCAATATGTGCATGCCGCATTGATGAACCTCTTTTGAATTTCAAATTCTGAGAACGCAACGCGTCCGAGTAATTGATTCCCAATTCACCAGAAATTGTAAAGTTCATAAAGCAACTGAAGTCGGGTTAATTCAGGACCGATTTGTCCGGTATTACGGCCTGCGTGGGCCAAGCATCTCTTCAGTTGGAGTACATATGAGAATCGTCACCAAGCTTGTCGTTTCATTTGCAACTGTCATCGGGCTGAGCGCGATCATGGGAACCGTTGGATTGCGTGGGCTTACATCGGTTAGTAACGACCTGGAGTCAGTGGGAACGGTACGAGGACCAAGTATTGAACACTTGTTAACGATTCAGCAGGGGTTTTACGGAGTGCGTGCTGCCAATTCAGCACTGATGATCGAGTCGCTTCCAAAGGACAAACGGCCAGGGCAGATGGCGTTTCGAGAAGAGTCATTTGTTGACATCAAGCGAGGATGGGATCTCTACACCCCACTGCCGCAGACACCAGAGGCCAGCGAAATATGGGTGACGTTGGAACCCAAGTTCAAGGCATGGGAGCTCGCGGTCAAAGAGTTTGCTGCCGCACAGATTCAGTGGGACAAGACCAAAGAGGATGGGACTAATGCTGAGGGGATTGCTGCCGCACATACCAGTGTGAAGGCCAAATTCGGCGCGCTTGGGGGGCATTTTGGGGCGGTGAAATCCGAACTCGATAAGCTCGTCAAGATCAACTCAACGCTCACGGCAGCGGCAACACAAAGCGGCCGCGAAGGAGCAGCGACAGCGAAAACTCTTATGGCTGGGGCATTGGGGACAATGGCGGTGCTGGGGAGCGTGCTTGCTGGGTTGATCTGCATCAATATCAGTCGATCGATCTCGGCAGTTGTATCGAGAGTTACTGAGATTCAGAGTTCCAACGACCTAACCAAACGCATTGATGTGAAATCTAACGATGAAGTTGGGAAGCTGGGAGTTGCGTTTAATGGCATGTTAACGACGCTGCAGAAAATTATTTCTGAAGTGCGGTCTGGATCGATTCAGATTGACGCTGGTGGGCAACAGATTTCTGCCGCGAGTCAGTCGCTTGCACAAGGCGCCAGCGAACAGGCGAGCAGTTTGCAGCAGATCAGTGCATCGATGGAAGAGATGTCTGGTCAGACCCAGCAGAGTGCTGAGAATGCTCGTCAGGCTAATGCGCTGGCAATGGAAAGCAAGACATCGGCGGATCGTGGTCAGCAGGAAATGGTGCAAATGTCCAAGGCGGTCAATGAGATCAAGCAGTCAAGCTCAGAGATCTCAAAGATTATCAAGGTCATTGATGAAATCGCATTCCAGACCAACCTGTTGGCACTCAATGCAGCTGTGGAAGCGGCGCGAGCTGGTGAAGCTGGCAAAGGTTTTGCTGTTGTTGCTGAAGAAGTTCGCAATCTGGCACAACGTTCAGCGGAAGCCGCGAAGAACACTGCATCGATGATCGAGGAATCGGTCAAGCGTTCGGAGAACGGAGTGCAGATTGCCAATCGAGTGGGACTGTCACTTGAAGAAATCACTTCGGCGACCAACAAGGTGAACACATTGCTGGCAGAGATTGCCGCCGCTGCAAACGAGCAAGCAACGGGAATCGGGCAGGTCAGCCAGGGTGTCAGCCAGCTTGATCAGGTGACACAGCAAAATGCTGGTAACAGTGAAGAACTGGCATCGAGCGCGGAAGAGATGTCATCGCAAGTTTCAAGTTTGAATGATCTAGTTGCGCAGTTCAAAGTATGAAGCGAGGAGTCCTGTAAACTCCCCTCAGAAGTCGAGTTTCGTGAGCACCACCTTCAAATCGGTCACCGAGAGCGTCTTCAACGGCTTCGGGCATTAGGCACTTGGAAAACACAAGGCACGAATACACCAGCCGTTCCGGCTTTACACCGGAGCGGCTTTTTCTTGCGCGATTGCTCTAAAAAGTGCTCGGATCAATCTGGGCCGTCGGCCTCGTCATCTTCTTCCGGTGCCCACACCACCACTGCTGTCCCGGCGAGCATGTCGCCTCGATGGCGCAATCCGGAATCAAAGAGGATCGAAAGTCCGATCGGCGGCACTAACCACTTTACTGCATTTCGAACCAGAATCTGGCGGAATGTGGCCTGCTCGTCCTCATCGCCTTCATCGCCTTTTACCTTGAGCAGGCTGATGACTTCACAACCGCTGAACAACTTGCCCAGTGAGCGTCCGATCATGGCCTCGCCCATTGTGGACAATACGAAGCCGACAATGAAAATCGAAAGCACTATTTCAATCCCTGGCATCGACATCCAGTGGCTGATTGAGGTTAGTTGATCCAGGGATATGTCAAATGCCTTCAGCGTGATTGTCGCAGCAATCGCAAGATCAACCAGGCCCGCCAGTGCCCGCCGACTTGGTTCCGCAAGCGAAGCGCCTTCTGGCAGCACCGGCTCCTTTCCATCTGGAATTGGTCGCAATAGAACAACGAGGATGCTGCCCATGAATGCGATCAGCAGTACAACCAGAAGTCGCAGGTCATCAGTGCTCAATGGTGCAGGTTTACGAGAGGGACCACGATAGAACTCGGTCCCAAGATGAATCGATACTTCCGACATCTCGGTATGCTGTACGACCTTATTTCCCGGCAGTGTCTTGACCTCTGACCACATCACGACTGCTCGTCCGCTTGATGGAAGAGCGACAACCGCCGCACCGGCGGGCGCGGCTTCGATCACGCGCAACGTGCGCATCGCTGTGCCGCCTCGCGAGAGCTTGAAAACTCCGGTAGCACTGTCGCTGGCCACTACCTCAGACCCCAGCACAGCGACCACCGTTGAATTGCTGCTCAACCCAGTCAGTTGCAAACTGGGCCACTGCGCGATTTCAAAACTACCTTCCTTGCTTTGGTCTATTTTGGGTATGGACCAGTACAGCTCGCGTGTTTGAGCATTGAACAATGCCAATCGACCGGACTGATCTGGCACCAGCGTGAGGCGATCTGCGGCCAGAAGATGCCGCGGAAGTGGATATGAAATCCACTGCCCATTCACAAGGATTTTCACCACGCGACCGTCGCGTCCTTCGCCTTTCACGCAAATCGCCGGACCCAGGCACGTCCCCGCAAATCCTTCGATTTCGCCCGTCGCGTCCAACTTCGGAACCGATGCGAGTCTTCCCACCGGCTCATACACATATCCGGCCCCCGCAACAGCGGCACGAGCCATCATCACGCGCCTTTGTGCGGCTCCATCAACGAAATCATCGAGCAGGACATATACCGCATCATCAATCGCTGCAAGTCCCGCGAGCTTTGCCGGCGTTGCAGCCAGTCGAACTACGCCGCGGATCGAGCCATCTTCAGCGGGAAGAACACCGTCACCACTTCGGGGCGGCACATGCAGCAAGATCCAGTCTTTCATTTCCGCATCAAACTGCAATGTCCAGCCGTGACCGCTGGCGGGATTCTGATTTGCATCTACACCAAACGTCGAGATTTGTGTCTGAGATTGCCCTCTGGCCACGGCGGCTAGCAGGACCACAATCGCGAACACACTTACTTGAATCCACTTCATCGAGAAACTCCTGCTGGAGCAACGGAGTTCTGTTTCGCAACAGCATCATCCACATCAATCTCCCGGTCGATCCGATAGGCATTCTTCAGTGCCGCCAGATCAAATGCTTTGCTTCCATTGAGTGAGCGATGCTCCATCGAATTGAGCGAGATCGTGAGAATGGTCTCTCGCTGCGGCACGAACACTTTCAGTTTCGAGGCCATGCGTGTTGCTTCGTCGAGATTTGCCCCCACTTTTACCATCGCAATGTCTTCATGGTGACAATCAACGGTGAGGCCGCCTTTGGCATCGAAGATGCGGATGCGGCGTGGATCTGCGGTCTGGGGATCAATCCAGTATTCGATCGTGCC
>SXOY01000221.1 GCA_005776545.1 Planctomycetia bacterium
GAAGATTCGTCGCTGCAGCCTCCCGTAGGAGTCCGGGCAGTGTCTCAGTCCCGATGTTGCAGGTCGTGCTCTCACACCTGCTACCCGTCTTCGCCTTGGTGGGCCTTTACCCCGCCAACTAGCTGATAGGAAAATCGCCAATCTCAAGCCGCAAAAGCTTTTCTCCGGAGAGGACATGGAGTATTACCGGCAGTTTCCCGCCGCTATCCTCCAGCTCGAGGTATGTTCGATCTTATTACTAACCCGTCCGCCACTCACCCTTGCGGGTTCGTACGACTTGCATGCTTTAGCCATGCCGCCAGCGTTCACGCTGAGCCATGATCAAACTCTTCAATTGATTTATTGTTGAACTAACCACCATTTGCATGGCGGTCAGGTTTCTTCAAAGAGCCAATTTAAGTTGACTATGGTGGTCCCCATTGTCCCGACGCATCGGGGGGAGGGGACCGTTGTCCCTTTGGTTCGAGATTGTGAAGTCTCTCAATTTAACCAAAGGGTGTCGCTCAAAACATTCACTCACTGACTAATTTAATCCCAATTGGTTGTGCACCAATTGGGGGGTCCGCGTCTGAATGTTTTTCGCCTCGCATAAATCCTTGCGGATCTACACGGGAGTGTTTCCGTAGAAACATTTTCAGTAGAACTGAGACTCTCACATCTCTCCTTTACGGTCTCCCGCAAAGGCTGTTCTACCGCACATTCTCGCGCGGTCTGCTTCCTGTTCACTTGTCAAAGATTTGGTCGCCCGAATCTTGCTTGCACAAGGGGGCGTTACCACTGGGTCATTTCCTTGCGGCGATGACTGAGTCCAGTGGCGGGGGGAAGAATATCTGTCACAGCCCCTGAGTCAAGCGTCCGTTGCTGCTTCTTTTCATATTTCTCGCATAACCCGTGTATTGACACATATTTACACGAGCTTTCAATTCTTTACATTCAAATCTCGCCGCTTCTTACCTCCGTCACGCTCACAGATGCCGCCCATATCCTAACAAACGCCGCTTTGTCCGCCGCATCTCGCTTCAAAGCCTGTTTTACCGCCTGGGCTGACTCCACAAGCGTCGAACCGGTAGTCCGCACATCATCAACCAAGACGACAACATCCCCGGCTTTCAACTCTTGAATGGTTCCCCTGGAAAGCAGTGTCTTTCGCACATTGTCCCTTCGACTGCTTGGCGCGATCTCCGTCTGTGTCGGCCTCAAGCCGCGGCGTTTAAGCAAACTCACAATCTTCGCGCCCGGAATCACAGTTCGCATCCCCCGCGAAATCGTTAACGTGTGATCGATCCCACGCATCAATCGTCGCCAGGGATGCATCGGCACCGGCACAATCAAGAGCCGCTCGAGCGAAATCTTCTGCGACTTTGCCCGCTCAGCAACCGCTCGCCCCAGCAGCTTCCCCAGTTCCTTCCCCGTCGACCTTGAACGCTGGAACTTCGTCTCCAGCACCGCATCCCTCAACGCCCCTTCATATTTCCCCAGCCGCACAAACTGCTCCCAGGGCAATCGCCGCTTGAAACAACTCGAGCAATCCTGCCGCGACCCTTGCGGAATCTCATCGCTTTCTTCCCCATCATCTTCCAGCGGCATCAATTCAAACGCAGTCACCGAACGTCCACACCGCGGGCAGTACGCGCCAACTCCGTCGGCAACCCAGCCCTCCGCCGCAAGTTCCGCATGCAGAGGCGATCCAATCAGTCCCAACCAATCCCGCTCAATCTGATGAAGCCAGCTCGGAGCGAATTCTCGCTCTTCGACTTCAGGTGCCGCATCACCGACCGCCGCTTGGCTGGCCTCTTCCGCAGCAGGGTCAACGCCCACCTTCCGCGGCGGCCATTCAAACTTCGCAGGCTTGCTGAAATCCTCGACAGTCATCGCGCAAATATACCATCTTTTCGGCGTGCCGCCGGCATTCTTGCCGGTGTGTGCTTGATTTTGCCTTTGCCTCAGCCCCAAACCCGATTGCAAAATTTCCGGTGCTACGCCGCATTTCTGGCCGCGAAGCGGGTGGCCCCACGACAATCGTTCGCTCGACGCCAGTCCCTAAAGCACTTCAATCACAATCGCGTACCCCACTTGGAAAAAGTGGGGCGACTGTTCGCACCACCGCACTCAGGTAGGTTCCGGCAGCCGAATGTGATGCAAAAACTCCGTCCGCAACTCGCGCAACCTCGACTGCACATCCGGCCATGGTCGAAGACCAAACCGATCATTCAGCGATAGTCTCAACTTGTTTTCCGTAGGAGATGCCGAATATGCATTCGCTTTCGATTGAAGTTCTGCGACGGTGCCAACCCAGTTGTACGCAAGTTGCTCAAGCGAGAAGTAGCCAAAGTTGCAACCCAGTGAGAGAAACTCGATCAGATCTGCCCCCACCACAAAATTCCAGTTCTCTTTACGTGCCATCGGTACCGTCATCACAATTGGGAGTTCTTCCGGCAACCGATCCTCAAGTTGAAGAAAGCTGTAATGAACGCCGTCACCCCCGGTATATGCAAATGTGTCCACATTCAGCGGCGTCGCACGGTAAGTGGCCCGTCCAACTTTCTGATGAAGTATCAACCCCACCGATGGACAGTCAAGAGTGCCTTCGGGGCAAAGTACGCCACTTGGTTCAACCAGCGGCAGCAGTTCGACCGCCAGATCCCAGAGTTTGTGATACGCGCGAGGTCGCATGGTGGTAATCTTAGATCAAATTGACTCGCGCGAATTCTCTAACTACGACCCGCCTCAGCACCCATCCGCAAAAGTCGAGACAAATCCCAGATAGTCAGACATATCTACGACCCCGTCGCCATCGAAATCCGCAATTGATTCACCGTTTGAGAACGCCGCCACAAAGTCCAGGTAATCAAACAAATCAACAGTACGATCACAATTGAAATCTGCTTCACACAGCGTGAGAAGTGCACTCGAAGTGGTGACTGTTCCGCAAGTGTTGGTGATGGTGCAATCGTAATTGCCGACATCGTCGGGGCGCACATCTGGCAATACCAATCTGGGCGTGGCAGCCGATGGATTGGAGACCGCGTTGATCGCAACTCCATCCTTCCGCCATTCATATGTAAGTGGAAAATCCCCGGCAATTGCCACAGAAAAACTCGCGGGGCGCATGAGGCAACCTCGTTGCTGTATCGGATAGCCTCTGATAGTTGGTGCAAGACATGAAGAAGTGAAAACCCAAGTCTCATTCGTCAGTAATAGAGCATTGAGAGATCCGCCAAAAATAACCGAGACCCCTCGCTCAGCGTCATAAGCCATTCCTAAGTCATATCTCGGCGGCGGATTTGCAATCTGCAGTTTCGCCCAAGCACTTCCATTCCACACCCAGGTTTCACTGACTGAGTTGGACGTACGAAGGAACTGGATAGCGTTCTGGCGAATCGGGTCGTACGCCATTACTGAGTGAATGGTCGAGCTGGTTCCGGGCGCAAGTGTCCTGATCCACGCAGTACCGTCATATTCCTCTGTAGAAGAGCTACCTGCAATTACTGACACACTCCGTGCTGAGTCGTAGACCATTGGCCGGTAAGTGTTGGCACTTGTGGTGTTGGCATGCTGAGTCCATGTACTTCCATCCCATTCCCAAGTAGCGTTTGAATCTGGGCTTGTGCCACCTGTCATCACTGTGACACGCCGGGCTGAGTCATAGGCCATGCAATGATGGGTTCTCGCTGCTGGGCCATCGGTTGCCCGCTGTATCCACGTGATCCCGTCCCATTCCCAGGTGTCATTTAGAGAATCGCCACCGAAGAGCACAGTAACACCGCGAGTAGAGTCAAACGCCATTCGATGTCCCCGACGTGCTGCCGGGCCGCTGACCGCTCGCTGAGTCCAGTGAACTCCATCCCATTCCCACGTCTCTCCGCTCTGGACAGCATTCCCCAAGTTCCCACCAAAAAGTACCGTGACACTTCGAACGCTGTCGTACACCATCGCGTGAGCGTTTCGTGCGCTGGGAACCAGCTTTCGTCTGGTCCATGTCGTTCCATCCCATTCAAACGTGTCTTGACTCAAACTGGATGTGTATTCGATCCCGCCATGCAGTACCGTAACTCCTCGTGCAGAGTCATACGACATTCCATGGAAATCTCTTGCCGCGCCGGCATCGAGCCGCCTGATCCATTCGATTCCGTTCCATTCCCAAGTGTCGTTTTCCGGTAAAGATCCTCCGACCGTTCCGCCATATAGAACCGACACTTGCCGCGCCGAGTCATATGCCATCGGCATATTTGCGCGAGGAGTGGGGCCAGTCACCAAACGTTGTGTCCACGCAGTCCCATCCCATTCCCATGTTTCATCGAGTCTCACACCTGCTTGCGTAACTCCACCGAAAATAACAGACACGCTTCGCGCCGAATCAAATGCCATTGCATGCGCACTTCGTGGCCCAGGTCCTGTCACACTTCGCTGCGTCCAGATTGTCCCATCCCATTCCCATGTATCCGCGGCCGCACCGAACACCTGTCCACCGAATAACACTACGACGCCCCGCGCCGAGTCATAGATCATTGAGTGTGAGATGCGCCCCGGCGGACCAGCAACCACCCGCTGCGACCACTCAATTCCGTTCCATTCCCAAGTCTCCGCAAGCCGGGTATTAGCGGAACTGGCACCACCAAAGAGCACTGTAACCCCTCTTGAAGAATCAAACGCCATCGCAAACGCATACCGCGGCGAAGGACCTGCGGTTGATCGAAGCGTCCAATGCGATCCATCCCATTCCCATGTTTCGTTGCTGTCTGAATACGTGTTGGTTGTAAAGTCATAGACCTTCCCGCCAAACATCACGGTGACATTGCGGACAGAGTCGTAGACCAGCGCATGTTGTTTCCGCGTGGCTGAGTGCGTCTTGACAAGTTGCCATTCACCTTGCGCCGCCGCCGAAAAATTGATGAGCACTACCGATGCGAAAAGAACCACAATGACACGCAGAACTTCCAGATCGCAAACGCGACCGCGGCGACTCAGGAACGTTGCAAACATGGCTGAACCCCTTTTTTTCGACACACGAATTGATGTTGCGAGTCCGTTGTCGCAAAATCAGTTGCGCGTCTTACAGACTGATACCACCAAGCCCCAATCCGGCTGCAAAGACGACAAGTCCATTCAACAACGGGATCCCGTTCGTATTATCGGACTCATGGACTTTCGCAGCCCCCAAACCGCCACCCTAACCAAAACAAACAAAATCGACAGATGCCAACCAAAACCACTTGACAGACGAACTACAACCAACTAAACTGGCTTAACTCAGTCAGAAACATCCAAACACACGCCGCATTCAAGGAAATCCGCCATGACCCAATCCAAACCCCAGAGTCTGCCCATAACGTCCTCTTCAAGTCGCTCCTCCTTCTCTCCTGTTCAACTGCTCAACTGTTCTACTTACTCGCCGCCCCGGCGCCACCCTCGTTTTCACCACAAAAACCTAAGAGTGCCACCAGTCTTGGCCCTCTTAGAAACTCCGTGGCCCCCTTAGAAATCCCCCCTCCCTTCGACTTTCCGCCTTCCCTTTAACCCTGCCAAGCCGGAAAACACGCCCGATAGCATCTACGTTACCAATCCCTTGCTCATTGGTATCAAAACCACTCCGCAACGGCCCGAATCAACATGGCGAACCGGCAACTCCGTTCAGGCGTCTAATACCTTGAACGACCAACAGGAGCCTCTATGCGCGGCGATTGCAGAAAATTCATCCTTGCCTCAAGCACCATTGCCTTCCTGACCTGCCTCGCAGGTGCGGATCCGACGCTGAGTCCGCCAGAATGGTCAAAGCAGGTGTGGACTGCCGGTCGTCAGGATGGCGGGAACACGCTGACCGATCTGCTCGCCAAGACTCCCACCGAATTTGGCGATTTCACTGGCGCCACCGCCAAGTCGCTGGCTGATGCTCTGGCAAAGCGCGAAGTTGATCGCATCAAACGAATTGATGAAGTAAACAAAGAACTCGATGCCGCGATTGCGGGTGATAGCACTGATCTTTCAATTTCCAAGTCTTTCAAGTACGCTCTTGAACTTCAGATGCTCGCCACCAACAAAGCGGGCTTCATGCGAGAAGAACGCATTCAGAATGTCATTGCCAAAGGTGACGCCGCCGCACGTGCTGCCGAGGCCCGCGGCGACTGGCTCATGTCCAGCGAACTATTCGCCCGACTCGATGCCCTGATGGATGATCACGGCGCATACCACAAAGATGCAGAGCGCCAAGGTCGTCGCCTGGGAATGTTGCGTATGTATGTTCCTGAGCGTCTCTGGGAACTTCGTAACGATCGCGCAAAGCTGGAAAAGGCTGAAGGTTTGCCCCCATATAACAGTGCCGCCGACGACTGGAATCAGAAGCTCGCCAAAGTCGACCGCATGATGATCCTTCGTGCAGTGGTTCAGGCCGGTGATCGTCACGTTGAACGGCCGCGACTGAATGAACTCATCACTGGCGGCCTGGATGCACTTCGCACCATGGCAAACACCCCAGACCTCAAGCCCGCGTTCAGCGGCCTGGCCGATGAATCAAAGCGGCGCAACTTCGTACAAGCCATTGACTCAATCGAAAACGAACTCAAACTCGCCAAACGCGACTTGAATCATCCGCTGTTTGCTGATCTTCTGGATCGCGTGCAGGCTGCAAACTCAACAACCGTCGGTATCCCCGAATCCGCATGGTTGCACGAATTTGGCAACGGCGCGCTTGGGCCGCTTGATGAGTTCTCTGTCATCATCTGGCCTGATGAAGTCGGCCGCTTTCAGCGTCAGACTCAAGGGTCTTTCGTCGGAGTCGGCGTTTCAATCGAATTCGATGAGCTTTCACAGGTTCGCATTTCTACGCCGCTGGAAGGAATGCCCGCGCACAAAGCTGGCGTTCGCGCTGGCGATGTCATCAAGCTGGTCAATGGCAAACCGCTGTACGGCATCGGCAGTCTCGATCAGGCCGTCGAAATGATCACCGGTCCTATCAACACCAAAGTCACATTGACGCTCGAGCGCGAGGGCAAAGATCCGAGCGACGCCAAAGAAACCGTGCCCATGACTTTGACTCGCAGTAAGATCAAAGTTCGCACAGTTCGCGGCTGGAAACGCATTGGCGACGGCATGAGCGGCACCGCCGCCGACTGGGATTGGATGATCGATCCCACCAATCGAATCGGGTACATTCGCCTGTCGCAGTTTGCGGATGACAGTTCAAATGAAATGTACGCCGCGGTTCGAGCAATGAATAAGGACAACAGCCTGAAGGGCATCATCCTCGACATGCGCTACAACCCGGGTGGGTTCCTGGATAAAGCAGTTGAGATCGGTCGACTCTTCGTTGCCGATGGTCCGATCGTCGGCATGAAGTCGTCAACCGGACAGGTCACGTTTGAAGACCACGGCAATGCAGGCGGGCGAGCACCGCTCTCGGATATCCCAGTGGCGGTACTTGTGAACGAAGGGTCAGCTTCCGCAAGCGAGATCGTCTCTGGTGCGCTCGGATGCTACGGCTCAACGGGCCAGATCAAGACTGTGATCGTCGGCCAACGTTCGTACGGGAAGGGCAGCGTGCAGAACGTGTGGCCCCTTATGGGCGGCGATGCTCAAATGAAAGTTACAACAAATTACTATACTCTTCCGGATTCCCGCGTGATCCATCGCAAGCCAGGCGCTGCAAACTGGGGCGTGGAACCAACGATTCACGTCGAAATGACTCCGGCCCAGATCACCGAGTCGCTCAATGCACGCAAGAACGCGGATATGTTGCCCGAAGAAGCTACCGGCAAGAAGCCTTCGGATCCCGCCGAGATCCTGACCAAAGGCCTTGACATCCAGCTTCAAACCGCACTTGTCATTCTCCAGTCGCAAACCTCGCACTCAACCACCGCGCAGGGACCTGGAAAATCAAAGAACGAAGCCGTCCGATAATTTTCTAGTCGCTTGTTCAGGGGGATTGTCCACCCCTGAATTCTCCCGTACTATTCAGTCCAAGGGAAAGCCGGATCCTTGCGATCCGGCTTTCACACTTTTCGAGCGTTATTTACCAACTGCTTGCCGATAGAGAAATTATCAATGACCCAAGTCGCCCCGACATACCGCCCGGTTCCAACAGCTGCCAAGGCCGCCGATTACGGCATTTCCGCCAAACTCTCAGATGCAACCCTGATCAAGTGGCTTCGCGACATGATGTTCATTCGCGAGTTCGAAAACCGCTGCGCCCAGTCGTACCAGCAGGCAAGAATCGGCGGCTTCTGCCACCTTTACATTGGCCAGGAAGCGCTCGCGGTCGGCACTATCAATTCGCTCAATCCAGATGATCCGATCGTGACCGCATATCGCGATCATGGTCACGCGCTCGCACGCGGCATGTCTGCCGATGTCTGCATGGCAGAGATGTACGGAAAAATCAC
>SXOY01000018.1 GCA_005776545.1 Planctomycetia bacterium
AATCTGCTTGCATTGAATGCCGCAGTTGAGGCAGCACGTGCTGGCGAAGCAGGCAAGGGATTTGCGGTAGTTGCAGAAGAGGTTCGTAGCCTGGCTCAACGTTCCGCCGAAGCGGCCAAGAGTACTTCTGCGATGATCGAAGAAGCGACTCGGCGCGCGGATAACGGCGTGGATATCGCGAACCGGGTTGGACAGGCGTTAGATGAAATCGCGCTCACCGCAACAAAGGTCAACACCTTGCTAGGAGAAATTGCATCCGCTTCAGATGAGCAGTCCAAGGGCATCAGCCAGGTTAACACCGGGATCAGCGAATTGGACAAAGTCACACAGCAAAACGCCGGCAATTCAGAGGAACTGGCCTCGGGCGCGGAGGAGACAGCCTCCCAAGTAACGTCTTTGCAGGACTTGGTAAGTCAGTTCAAGACGAACGCACAGTGGGCAGCCAGCGCCGCACATTCCCATACCACGACTCCACCTGTAAATGGGACGACTCACAAGTCCAATAAGCGGACTTCTGATTCACCATCACAAGTTACTTCCAAGCGTGACTTCCAATCCGCATCCTCCCAAGCTCACGCCAAAGAGTTGTCGCTACCGATGACCGATGATGAGGACCAGACATTCGAGTCGTTCTAGTTCCACCTTTCCGCCTTTGCCGATTCCTTCTGTTGTCCCAACTTTGACAGCATTTTCTCTGTCACTTTCTCCGGAGTACGTTCATGGCTATCACATCGATTCGATCCAAACTCGTTGCCTTTGCATTTGTAGGAATTGCCTCAACCTGCACCGTTGGTTATGTGGGTTATTGGAGTGGTCAACAGGTGCGGCAGGCATCCGCGAGAATCCTCACAACCAATGAGGCACTTCGCAATCACTTGGAATCGGACATGATGCATGATGCACTCCGAGGAGATGTATTTGCTGCAATGCTCGCCAACACCGATGAAGAGCGTAAAGCAGTGAACGAAGACCTGCTTGACCACGCAACCAACTTCAGAGAGAAACAGGCAGCCAACGCCGCTCTGACACTCGATGCACAAGTTACGGCCGAACTTACCGAAGCAAAGCCAGTTCTCGAAGTATATATTGCTTCGGCGGAGAAAATCATAGCAATTGCTGCGACGGACAAGGCCGCAGCGACAGCGACAATGCCAAGCTTTCTAGCCGATTTCAAAACTCTCGAGGATCGCATGGGAGCAATGAGCGATCTGATTTCAGCAAGTGCAAAGGCAGCTGAGACAGAGGGAGGCAAGACCGCCGCCAGATGCGATCAGTTGATGCTCGTGCTCGGCTCACTTGCACTTGGCATATCTGCATTGACCGCCTGGAGCCTCATTCGGTCAATTATCAGTCCTCTGAACCTGCTCGCGTTCCGTCTTCAGGACATTTCGCAGGGCGAAGGTGATCTCACCGCTCAACTTGATGCAACACGAAACGATGAACTCGGTCGAATTGCACTCCATTTCAACGCATTTGTCAAGAAGATCGAAGGCGTGATCGTGGAAGTACAGTCAGGTGCCAAGGAAATTGACTCTGGAACCTCACACATTTCATCGGCAAGCCAGTCGCTCGCTGACGGCTCGTCAAGACAGGCCGCGAGCCTGCAGCAAATCAGCGCTTCGGTGGAAGAGATGTCAGCGATGACACAACAGAATGCAGACAACTGCAAACAAGCTAACGGAATGGCTGCCTCTTCCAAGCTCGCGGCAGACAAGGGACAGAATGAGATGAAGCAGATGTCTGGTGCAATGACCCAGATTAAACAGTCATCCGCCGAAATCGCGAAGATCATCAAAGTCATTGACGAAATTGCGTTCCAGACCAATCTCCTCGCCCTGAATGCAGCTGTAGAAGCAGCACGAGCGGGCGAAGCAGGAAAAGGCTTTGCAGTTGTTGCCGAAGAAGTCCGAAGCCTGGCACAGCGCTCTGCGGAGGCCGCCAAGAGCACTTCTTCAATGATCGAAGAAGCAACGAGACGCGCAGACAACGGAGTCGATATCGCAAACCGAGTCGGTCTTGCGCTTGATGAAATTGCAACTACCGCAACCAAAGTCAATACATTGCTTACCGAAATTGCATCGGCCTCCAATGAGCAAGCGAGAGGAATCGGCCAGGTAAACACTGGTATCAGCGAATTGGACAAAGTCACACAGCAAAACGCCGGCAACTCCGAAGAACTGGCTTCCGGTGCCGAACAGACCGCCGCCCAAGTCACATCTCTACAAGATCTTGTGTCACAGTTCAAGACAAGTGCCAGCGACCGGTTTGTCGGGGCCGCGAATACATCGCGAGCGGCAAAGGCGAAGTCCGGCACAGGCTCAAATCGAAACGGGAACACCCTCATTGCTCAGAACAGCTCCGCAGGCACCGAGACAGGGGAATCGCTCGCATCGTTCTAAGTCCAACTGACCTTCTTAATCAGTGAGCAATTTCCGCCGATAGAACCACGGTCAACTCAACGAACGAGAGCATCAATGTCAACCCTTGCTGCATCACAATTTCAGCGCATCGCAGTCATCGCTCAGGCGCGATGGGGGCTGCACCTGACCGAAAAGAAGGTCCCACTCGTTTCAAATCGCCTGACGTCGTTTCTTCGCAATTCAGCTTTCAAGTCGGTAGATTCCTACCTCGATCATCTTGAAGAAGAAGCCGGCGAAGAAGACATGCTCGCGTTCTTTGACATTCTCTCCACCAATGTCACGAGTTTCTTCAGAGATCAGCCCCACTTCGATTACCTCGAAAGGGAGTTCTACACGCCGCTTGCACGCGGAAATACCACTACACGCGGCCGCAAACTCCGGATCTGGTCGGCCGCATGTTCCACTGGCCAGGAGCCTTACAGCCTGGCGATGCACGCACTGGAACACCTCCCTGACATTGGATCATGGGACTTCAAAATCCTCGCCACGGATTTGTCAAACTATGCCGTCGAGCAATCCAAAGCCGGTATTTACCCAAAGGACAAGCTCGACGGAATTCCGAGGGAGATGGTCTCAAAGTACTTCGCCAATTGCCCCGGAAAAGAAAGTGGAATGGTCTCGATCACTCCACAAGTCCGCCAACTCGTGAGTATCGCTCGCCTCAATCTCATGGACCCATGGCCTTTCAAAGGGCAATTTGACATCATCTTCTGTCGAAACGTCATGATCTATTTTGATGCCCCGACTCGAAATGCACTGATTGAACGTTTTCACAAATTGCTGCGTCCCGGCGGCATCCTCGCAGTCGGCAGCGCCGAAACCCTCGCCGGATTGCAAACCCCATTTACGCCTGTTCAACCATCTGTGTATACCAAGTCCTGATTGGAGAAGAGATTGGCTGCCACCATGAGTACAGCAAGTTCAACAAACATCGCGGCGAAAGAGAAAGTGATCGTTGGTGTTGCTGACATCTGCATGTCCGACAACGCCGATGCACTGCTGGTCACCTATGCACTCGGTTCGTGCATTGGCGTCACCGTATATGACCCCGTCGCAAAAGTAGGTGGCATGCTCCACTTCATGCTGCCCCTGGGCGAACTGAGCCAGGAGAAATCCAAGGCTAAGCCCGCAATGTTCGGGGATACCGGAATTCCACTCCTCTTCAAGAGCTGCTATGAACTCGGTGCCAAGAAAGAACGACTAATCGTGTGCGCTGCAGGTGGAGCAGAAGTACTCTGTGATGATGGACACTTCAAGATCGGGTCTCGTAATCGTACTTTGCTTCGCAAGATCTTCTGGAAGAATGGCATTCTGCTCGCCGGAGATGAGACCGGTGGATCAGTGAGCCGAACGCTCTCATTACGGATGCAAGATGGCGCGGTGACCGTAAGCGGTCAGGGAACGGAGCGTGTGTTATGGCCAGTGTAAAAGAGCTATTGGATTCAGTGAGTCAGTTGCCCGTGTTGCCCCAGACCACCCTTCGAGTAACATCGCTGCTGAGTACCGGGAAAGCGTCAGCAGCAGAGATCGAGAAATTGGCCCGCACAGACGAGTCGTTGTCTATGGCCATTCTCAGATGGGCAAATTCCGCGATGTACGGAAGGCCTGGTCGTGCGTTCACGCTCAAGGAGAGCATCGCTCGCCTTGGCAATTCAACTCTCACCAAGATCCTCTTTCAGCAGCAAGCGGCTGGAGTCTTCGCAAATTCCGGCGTGGCCTATGAAATGCAACGCGGCGCCATGTGGAGATGTGCAATTGGGGGCGCACTAGCGGCAGAAGAACTCGCTCGAGAAGCAAAGTTCGAAAGCCCCGATCTTTGCTTCCTATGTGGCCTCTTACGTGATATCGGAAAAGTAGTTCTCGATGCCCATTTCGGCGGCAAGTACTTCGAACTAGTTGGCCAGTACGCTGACAGCAACAAGTCGTTCGTCGACGCTGAGCGCCAAGCCCTTGGGTTTGACCACGCTGAGCTAGGGGCAGGTTTGGCGCGTCGCTGGGGATTGCCTGATCGAATCGTCGATGCAATCGAACACCACCACAATCCACCTGCTGATGGTGCGGCACACGATACCCTGATCGACATCGTTCACGCGGCGGACATCATCGCCCTGTGGGCGGGAGCAGGAATCGGATCCGATGGAATGCAATATCGCCTGGCCGACCATGTACGGACAGGCCTCGCAATTGACCGCCTCAAAGCAGAGCGACTCATTGTCAAACTGTGGGCGGGTATTAGAGACATCGAAGCGGTCAATGCCGCACCAGAACCAAGGAGGGCAACAGCATGAGCTGCAATGTTTTGATTGTTGATGATTCACCGATTCTCCGCCGGGCTATCAAGAAAGTCACCAAGCTCGCGGGCGTAGAAGAAGATCGCATCCATGAAGCTGGAAACGGGAAAGAGGCTCTGGAAATCCTGGAAACCGTCTGGATTGACCTGGTTCTCCTTGACCTCAATATGCCTGTTATGGATGGCGAGGAATTCGTAAAGCAGCTTCGCACGCGGCCAGATCTATCGAGCGTGGCCGTTGTGATTGTCAGCACTGAGGCGAACAAAGAACGCCTGGAGCGTCTGCGAGTTCTCGGGGTCGTCGATTCACTTCGCAAACCGTTTGAGCCGGAAGATCTCTGCAGGCTCATTTCAAAGGTGCTAGGAGTCAGATCATGACGCAGCTCTCTTCTGATCGAATCGCTGAGCTCACGATTCTCGCCCTGGAACGCACAGCGTTCATCATGGCCGAACCAGCCCAGGAAAGTGAAACTACCGAGCCGACCCGTGCGGCGTCAATTCGTTACCACGGCCCCGATGCAGGCACTGTCACTGTGCAGACAACCGACGAGTTCCTTTGCAGCCTTGCCTCAGGATTGCTTGGAGCGGAACCAGATTCCGTTGACGTTGAAATCGAGGGCGCAGATGCTCTACGCGAGTTGGCCAACGTGCTGGGCGGTTCAGTAATCACCGAGCTTGGCGGCAAAGACTGCACTTATTCACTGGGGCTTCCCAGCACGATACCGCCAGAAGATAAGTCGGAATCCTCAACTCAAGCACAAACCTGCCGACTTGATTGTGAAGGTCAGTTACTCATCGTTACATGGACCCCAGACTCAGTAGCATCAAAGCGTGCGGCGTGATTCGCGACCTTCTTGGAGATTGCAATGCCAGCCCCAGTTCGAGTGCTCATAGTTGATGACTCTTCGATCGTCCGCAAGGTACTCAGTGATGAGCTGAGCAAGCAGCCGGGAATTGAGGTTGTCGGTACTGCCCCGGATCCTTTCATCGCACGCGACAAAATTCTGGCGCTCAAGCCCGATGTCATTACTCTTGATATTGAAATGCCTCGAATGGATGGCCTTTCATTCCTGCGTCGTTTGATGAAACACCATCCGATTCCGGTAATCATTGTCAGTTCGTTGACTCCCAAAGGATGCGAAACGGCTTTGCTATGCATGGAAGCCGGCGCGATCGAAGTACTTGGCAAACCCGGAGAGTCGTATTCAGTCGGTGATCTTGCCGCCCAACTAGGCGATATTGTACGAGGAGCGGGAAGCGTTCGTTTCCGCAAGGCAATCACGCCCCCGACACAGGTGTCCACTCCCGCGCCTGTTGGCCCGCGAGCCATGATCCAGACCACCCACAAGGTCGTTGCGATCGGAGCCTCCACTGGTGGCACTGAAGCCATCAAATCTGTTCTCACTCAACTCCCTGTGACCTGCCCCGGAATTGTGATGACTCAGCACATGCCAGAAGGGTTCACAAAATCCTTCGCGGAGCGGCTCGATTCACTTTGTGAAATTGAAGTTCGAGAGGCCGTTGATGGCGACTGGGTAACGCCGGGACTTGCACTTCTGGCGCCCGGTAATAAGCACATGAAACTCGCAAGAGACGGAGCTCGCTATGTCGTGCGAGTCTGTGACGGCCCGCGTGTCTGCCGCCATAAGCCATCGGTGGAAGTCCTCTTCGAATCAGTAGCTCAACACGCTGGCCGCAATGCCATGGGAATTATCATGACCGGAATGGGAGATGATGGGGCTGATGGCCTGCTCTCTGTTCGCAAGGCCGGCGGGTTCACAGTCGCTCAAGACGAAGCCTCGTGCATTGTGTTTGGCATGCCCCGCGAAGCAATCGAACGTGGCGCGGCAATGACTGTTTCACCGCTTCATTCGATTGCTAAACACATCCTTGATTTCGCTGCAAGCGCAGAAGTGGCTCGCACGAAGTCTGCGTAAATTCCAGTTCGGGTCGTTTCTGGTCAGCTACCATATTTCATGGCAGCACGAATTATCGATGGACTTTCGCTGGCGAAGACCTTTCGAGAGAAGATCGCTGCGCGGGTCGCAAGCCTGCGTAGTAAAGGTATCCCCGTCCGGCTTGATGCC
>SXOY01000222.1 GCA_005776545.1 Planctomycetia bacterium
CCAGAAAGCTCAGTATTTCCATTACGAAGCGTTAGCGCCGTGCCTACCGCAGCAGCGGCAGGGTTAATGGTGAACGTGCCGTTGTTCACAATGTTGGCGGCTTCAATGTAAACAGATACACCATTAACAATTCCAACATTGCCGAAGAACGTATTGGAACCAATGCTGGACCCACCGGTAAATTGCATCACGCCTGTTCCGGACGTGCCGACCGACCCATTGTACAGCGAGGAGGCAATTGACACCGTACTCCCAGATTCCGCTCTGAAAACCGCACCAGGGTCCTGATCCATGCGGACAGTGAGTTGAATCTGCCCGCCGTTTGACGCTTTGATAGTGCCGTTGTTGATCTTGTCACGATCGCTTAACCACAGCGATGCACCTGCTGTATCCGCGTTGACAGTGCCGTCGTTGGTGAAATATGTGCGAATTCGACCCGTGCCACGAATCGTGTGGAAAGGTCCGTTGGTCAGTCGTTCCCCGCCACCCCACCAAGTGACCGAAGCGGAATCGAGCGCTGATACGTCGGCATTGAAGATCAGAGTCCCGGTTCCGGTGAGGGCGACATTCGTGTTTTGCAGCAGGAGATTTGTTCCGAGTGTACCACCTGACGCATTGATGACAAAGACGCCTTCATTCGTAATCCCGGCGTTGGGGCTGTTAAATGTGAGTTGCCTGCTATTTGCCAGGGCCACCGTCGCCTGAGTGCCGATCCCCAGTGTGTTAACAGTGACGTTGCTTTCGATCTGCACTGTGTAAGGGTTGCTGGCAGGAACATTGGCGGTCGCTCCACCAGAGTTGGGAATGCCAAGCGGATTCCAATTTGTATTGAGGTTCCAGCTCCCGTCTGTCCCTGGAACTGCCCAGGTAAACTGGGCATTTGCGGCGGCACCAGAAATAGCAGACCCGGCAAGCGCGAGCAAGAGAGCGCGACGACGAATAGGGGCAGACAGCATTTTATTTCATCCTCCGTGGGCTATTCCACACTCAGTGGCCACCCGATATGAGTCCTAGACGGCAACAAGGTGCTTCTGACACAAACTCATTCAATGAAGTGATTTTTTACCAAGAGTCATCAAAAACGCCGCTCGGCACTGATTATCGGGACTTGCACCGGTGTGGTATCCTTTGAGAACCCAATGACCGCGAGTATTGCAACACACATTACCCTGCTGGCACGCCTCGGTGGCTCTGACAATGCACCCGCGTGGACGGAGTTTTGCAGGCGATACAGCGACCTGATCAAAGGCTTCGCTCGCCGTCGAGGACTGCAAGAGGCCGATGCAGAAGATATTCTGCAGGATGTGTTGATCAATCTCAGCAAGTCGATGCCGAGCTTTCAGTATGACCCGTCCAGAGGACTCTTTCGAAGCTACCTCAAGACCGTGGTACTGCACGCAATTTTTCGAAAATCGTGTCAGAACGCGGGTGCCATAGCGCTAGGAGAGGTTGATTCGATGACGCGTGCCGCATCTGAGGCGCCTGATGTTGATGCCATCTGGGAATCTCAGTGGCGACGCTATCACATCGAGTTAGCGATGCGAACCATCGCGACTGAGTTTACCGAACGTGACAGAGAAGTCTTTGAGCGATATGCAGTTGAAGGACAAGAGCCGGAATCTGTCGCGGGGCTTCTTGGCATCAGTGTCGATCTGGTATACCAGATCAAGAGCCGCATGACGAGGCGGATCACTGAACTGGTCAAGCAGCAGGTTCTTGAAGAAGGATGATTGAGATTTCGGAGGATGGCCATTGGATACGGGGAGCGACAAGTTACACTCAGATCCAAACGCCATTGAAAGCAAGGGTGCGTGGTTCGCTGATGAAACATCGCTTTTCAATGAGCTTCGCGCAGTGCGTGCCGAAGGCGGCGGTGGTATTCCCACGATTGCGGGCTACAGCAACTTGCGTGAGCTTCGTCGCGGAGGTCAGGGCATTGTGTATTCAGCGACGCAGGACTCAACCAGGCGGCGAGTAGCACTGAAGATACTGCTGGAGGGCTCACTTGCATCAACTTCTACTCGACGTCGCTTTGAACGAGAGATCGAGGTTGTTGCCGGACTGACGCACCCCAATATTGTGCGGGTGTATGACAGCGGACGAACTGTGGGAACGGCGGGAGGTTTCCCGTATTACGTGATGGAATTTGTGGATGGTGTGCCGCTGGATGAGGCGATTCGTGCATTGCGGACTGGAACGGATAGAGGCACGAAAGCGATCTGTGAGATATTTGCGACGATGGCTGATGCGGTGAACTACGCGCACCAGCGAGGCGTGATACATCGAGATCTCAAGCCGTCCAATATCCGGGTAGAGGGGGGCCAGCCACGCGTACTGGATTTCGGACTTGCAAAGGTTTTTGGCGCTGTGCATAGCGGCGCGACGGTGACGGGCGATACTGGGATGTTTCTGGGTTCGCTGCCTTGGGCAAGTCCTGAACAAGCCGAGGGGGATCAGAGCCGGATAGATGTCCGCAGCGATGTCTATTCCATCGGAGTGATGCTGCATCATGCACTGAGCGGCGTGTTTCCGTACGACGTTACGGGCAGTATGCGCCAGACACTTGAACACATTCGGAGATCCGAACCGGCAGCTCTTCCTGCAGATACCGATGCGGACTTGCGAACGATTGTGAAGCGATGCCTCGCCAAAGAGCCGCAAAGGCGGTATCAAACTGCGGGTGAACTTGCTGATGATATTCGACACTATCTTGCTGGTGAACCTATCAAAGCCCGGCGCGACAGTCTCGTGTATACCCTGCAAAAGTCTGCCCAGCGCAATCGTATGTTGATTGGAGCGAGCATTGCTGTGATGCTTGCACTGGGGGCGGGGCTGACGTGGGCAGTGCGGGCACAACGTCAAGCGGAAGTGGCACGCGATGCGGCCACAAGCGAAACTGAACAGAAAGAGCGGACGGTCCTGTTCCTGCAACAGATGCTCCAGAGTGCAGATCCATCGCAAAGCGGGCGCAATGCCAAGGTTGTAGATGTACTTGACAAAGTCGCCGCGGATCTTGCCGCAGGAGATTCAACTTTGCCACCGCGGGTTGAAGCGGTCGTTCATGGCACCCTCGGCTCTTCGTACAGCGCGCTTGGCGACTCAGAGAAAGGCGAGACGCATCTGCGCGCTTCGTTGAAGCTCATGGAAGCGCAGCCGAATGGAGCAGCGACATGGGATTGGCAGGACATTCGCTCGAATCTGGCATTGCTTCTGTCACGACAGCTTTTTGAAGCTTCATCTAAAACTACTTTTTGTACTTCTGCGGGGGCTAAAGCATTAATCACAAGTATTGCTGGATCCTCTGACCAATGAATAATGTCAATTTTCTCTC
>SXOY01000223.1 GCA_005776545.1 Planctomycetia bacterium
CAAAGTGAATCAAACCACCGGCGTCATCGAAGATGCCAAGTTCAAGTGCTTCGGCTGCGGCAGTGCAATCGCCTCAAGCTCACTCGCAACCGAGTGGCTTAAGGGTCGCTCAATCGAACAAGCCGCGGAAATCAAGAACACCCAGATTGTCGAAGAGCTCAGCCTGCCCCCGGTCAAAATCCACTGCTCGGTCTTGGCAGAAGATGCCATCCGCGCAGCGCTCGATGATTACAAGACCAAGAACGGCATCACCGCTCCGGCCTCTCAAGCCGCCGCATCTCACTGATTTCTGCAACCGAACCGCTTTCCCCAAACTTGCGTATTATCCACTGAGGAAAATAGACCATGTCCACCACCAGCACATCACTCCCCCAGGCCAACCAGACCGAAGCCCCCGTCGGCGTCATTTTGACCGAGCGGGCGGCCCAGGAAATCAAAACCATCATCCAACAGCAAGAGCTTGACGCGGACAAGGTTCGTCTCCGCGTGGGCGTCAAAGGCGGCGGCTGTTCCGGCTTCTCCTACGTCCTCGACCTGACCGAATCCTTCAAAGAGACCGATGAACTCTTCGAACAGCACGGCGTCAAGATCGTCTGCGACCCCAAGAGCCTCCTCTATCTCGGCGGCACAACCGTCGACTTCAAAGACGAAATCATGGCCCGCGGCTTCGTTTTCAGCAATCCCAACGCCACAAGCACCTGCGGCTGCGGATCCAGCTTCCAAGCCTGACCAAATCGCGCAGTTCTTTCGCCAAATCACCGATTTTTGTTTTTTCCCCCACATTTGGCGGTTGTGACGCCGCTCTCTTCCTGTTAGACTAAGGTCTGTGTCGAATGGGGTGTACTCCGTTCGTGGTGGTTGATTTACCAAACTCAGGCAGGATGCGATGAGCCAGACACCGAGTCCGATGGAAACATCGATGGGCTATAGCCCGCCTGTTGTCACGCAACTAAGCGTGTTCCTCACCAACAAAGTCGGCAAACTCTTCGATCTGGTCGAAGCCTTTGACAACTCCCCCACTTTCATCTGCGCCCTCTCCGTCCATGAAGCCAGCGATCATGCAGTCGTCCGCCTCATCACTTCCAATCTGCAAGATGCACGCCGTATTCTCAGGGCCTCCAACATGGCCTTCAACGAAAAAGATGTCCTCGTTGTCGAGATGAACAAAGAACGCTCACTCGCCAACATGGCGATGAACCTCCTCCGCGCTGAACTCTCAATTCACTTTGCCTACCCGCTGATGCTCGCCAGCAGTCGCGCCCCAGCAATGGCCCTCGCAGTAGACGACATCACCCTCGCAGGGCAGATCCTGCTCCGCAAAGATTTCCGCCTGCTCGGCGAAGCTGATTTGTGTACGCCCGCTGGCTGAGTTACGCCGCACGCCGCAACGCTGGCAAAGCAAACTGCTCCGCTCGCCGCGTCTGTTCAAGTCTGCGGAATACTGCAACCAACAGCAACTGATCCTGTTCGCGGCCATTCAGCCAGTTGCTGTATCGCATGTCATCCGCAATCTCATCGCGAACATACAGTAATTCACTCAGCGACCGCCCTGCCGAAGCAAGCACAATACCTGCCGCAATTCGACCCAAAGTCAATTGCGAACCAGGTCCATGCTCAAGCTCCGAAAGCACAAAAGCCAAGCTGTCTAACCCCGGATGAACCGGCGAAGTCCGGAGCATGCGATCTGCCCGAATCAACGCATCAATCGCCGCTTCATCTCGCACGCACGCAAATCGAACCGCCGCCAATCTCAGCATGACTTCCGGTTCATTCCCCGAAACCCGCGCCGCAATCTCCAGCCCTCTCATCCGCGTCGCATCATCAATTCTCGCTGCCGAAGTTGCCAAGAACGCGCTCGCAACCCGTGCACAAGCCCGATCCGCAACACTCACTGGTCCCGCATTCGAATGCTCAATCACCGAAACCAATCGCTTCAAGACATACTGCAAGGGATCGCGTCCCGTCGGGTATTTCTCAAACCGATCCGTTTCAACCACAAGTGGCCGAATCGCCCGACGCCCCACCAATTCATCCTCAAAATTCACGCGAGAGGGTGTCCGCGCCAAAACCGCCGCTGCTTCAACAATCGCCCGAGTCGCCACCGCCGAATGCGGATTCAGCCACGGTGACCCATCGCTGTTCGCATCCAATGTGATCCGGCTGCAATCAAACCGCACCGGAAACAACGAGATAAACGAAAGCGGAACTGCGCGGCCCCAGTCATACCACTGCGATTCCGAATCCTCATTCTCCAGTGTGTACACAACAATCCCGCCGTCCGCGCTCTCATGCACTACAGCATCGAGCATCCGATCCCGGCACACCGTTTCCTCATTTTCATCCTGCGGCACACGGAACCACTCAATATCAATCCCGCCCGGTGCGTCCAGCAGAATCTCCGCCGCCGCATCCGAGACTTTCAGCCCCACACGAATCGGCCGCGCTGGCCAATCTGCCTTCGCAAGCCAACCGCGAATCACATCATCCGCGCTCTGCTTGGGCGCATATCCCTTGCTGTCTTTGCTTTCATGAAAGCAACTCAACACCCAGTGCGATGCCCGCATGGCATTGCCTCGCAATTCAAGCGTCCATTGATCCCACGCATTCTGCGGCCACGCGCTCCCAAGCTCCACCCCTCGTGAGCGTGCGACCGGAGTGCCCCAGACTGATGAACGGTTGAATTCGTTGAACATGCGCCCGTGTCATCGGATCAAAAGAATCGCTCAAAGCGGCGGCATCTCAATCATCCCAATCGACCGTGCAACTTCCGCCCGCCCAAAGCGAACGACCCAGAAACTCACGCTTTCAAATTCGTCCCATAACGCCATGAATAGGGCTAGGGCTTGCCCTTGAACTTCAAACTCGCCGCGACCGCTAATTGATCGCACCGTTCATTCTCCGGATGCTCATTATGACCCTTGACCCAGTGAAACCGCACATCATGGCCGTTCACAGCCTCATCAAGTTTCTGCCACAGATCTACGTTCTTGACCGGCTCTTTCGCCTTCGTCTTCCAACCCTGCTTTTTCCAGTTGTGGATCCAAGTTGCGATTCCATCAAGCACGTATTTCGAATCGCTGTACAAGTCGACGATGGAGCGCGTTTTCAGAACACTCAGACCTTCAATCGCCGCACTCAACTCCATCCGGTTGTTTGTCGTCTGGGCCTCGCCGCCGGAACCCTCTTTGGCCTTGCCGCTTGCCGGGTGTTTCAAGATATACGCCCAGCCACCGGGTCCCGGGTTTCCAGAACACGCCCCATCGGTATACAACTCAACGTGCGGAAGCTCAGTTTTGGTCACGGTCTTTGCCCACGCTTCAAGAGTTCGGCATCCAGTCGCGAAAGCGCCATGTCATGCGCTGCGTGATACGCCAGTCCCAGCTTTGACCAATCAAAGTCCCAGACATGCCGATCAACTTCATTTCGCAATGCAATACGTTCGCGTCGATCCATGCGGCAGAAGTTCAGCATCAGCGATGTGAGCCTGGATGCGGCATCGTCATATCCCTTGTTACGCCGCGGCAACACCCAGCAACCCCAGTTGTCACTGCCTGGTGAATGTTCATCAACCCAGCGACCAAATCCTGCGAGATCGCTCGACACCGCGGGAACGCCAAGCGCGAGCGACTCAAGCGGCGTGTAGCCCCAGGGTTCGTATGCCGATGGGAAAACCCCCATGTGACAGCCGCGAACGAACTGGTCGTATTCGATACTCCACAGGCGATTGTGCGGCGTAATGAAGTCCGGGTGATAGACGATCTTGACCGGGTCTTCCTTGCGATTGATCAGTCCAAGCTGCCGAATGTAATTCAATACCGGATCGTTTTTGTCATCTTCAAGGTTGTGCGTCACCACCATCGGCAACCACGCCTGACGCAGCGCGTGCTGGGCGCGACGATACCGAAGCATCCAGTATTCATCAACCAGGTCATCAAGCCGCAGCCCGCCACGCGATGCCGCTCGCATAAAGAGCTTTTCGTTCACGCCTTCGGTAATATGCTGACAGATTTCGCGAAGTTCGTTGAGCACACCGCGCATTTCAAGAGCTGCAGGGTTGATGCTCTTGGTCGGTCGTCGAGTCACAATAAACAGCACCACAGTTCGACCCGCAAGTCGTTCATCGTTCTGCCGTGCCTTGAGTTCAGAGTTGAGCCGAGCCATCGATTCAAGGCAGAGGTCAAAGCCTTTATTTCGGGGCTCAAACCTGCCGCTGGTGTAGAAGTAGAGCGTCTTTTCAAGGTCAAAGGAATATGACGGAAAGAAGTACCCCATCGTGAAACGGTGGATCGCTTCTTTGAACTCGGCGTGCAGTCGCTGCTGGTCGTGGGCTTTGGAATAGTGCTCAACATTCAGGCCGTTTGGAGTCACGACATCAACCGGGCGCCCAAGCAAGTGTTCACACTCTTCGGCTGTGATTGATGAGACTGTGGTAAAGACATGTGCCCCGTGGGCACATGCCCGTTCCGCCCCATGTTGAAACCGGATGTTGAACTTCTCGGCTTCCATCCCCGGATCAATGTGCTTCATCCGGGAGTACAGGTCATCACCAGACAGCGCGATAAACCTGCCGAGCAGAGTCGCGTGGGTTGTGAAGATCGTCGCGACTGGCAACTGCTGATGCCGCAGCATAGGGATCGCCAAGCCGCCCATGTATTCATGGAAGTGAGCGATGACGTTGCGAGGCGCACCGACTGATTGCGAAGGTCCGAGTGATCGCTCGATGCTCACTGCTTCAAAAAGCCTCCGCGCCGAATCGGCGAACGTTACAACTCCGTCAATCAAATTGTCACCAGGCGGCACATCAAGACCGTGATCGTGCCAGAGCCGAAACTTCACCTTATCGAGTTCTTGCCACGGCATTGCGTGTTCAAGCAGCAACACCCGAGGCCGACCGGGAATCAACCAGCGGCCATGATGCACATGCATGCCTTGGGCATGAAGCTGTTCGATGACTCGCCCCATCCAGCCCGATGGGCTGCTGGGTTCAAATTCCACACCAGCTTTAGACGCGTCGTAAGGCCCCACCAAGCAATAACGGTCGCCCCAACGCTGGGCCATCAACGGAGCTTTCGATCGAATGACCTGATAGATTCCACCAAGTTGGTTGCAAACCTCCCAGGCGACCTCAAAAAGAGCAGTTGATGGCGGAGCAACCGCCGAGTGGACATCCTTGAAGATGGCCGCGGTTGCCGGGCTGTTGGCTGATTGTTCTGCACTTTCTGCCATGGGGTCCAGAGTTTAGCCGCCAGAATAGGCAAACCTGTCGTCCCGACGATCATTCTGAATTGCATTTGATATGATCGGCTGTGAGCCAACAAGCACCATCATCAGTCACTGCGCGGCGCGTCCATCGCTTTGAAGTTCGGGCCAAACCCGGACGAATTGACCCCAAGGCAACTGCAGTTCTGCGGCAGGCCAAGGCCGCGGCAATAGGGCTGAACTCAGTTGCTACTGCGCGAATCTACCTTGTTGAAGGTGAGTTTAACTCTGGCCAGATTTCCGCGATCCAGAACCGCCTGCTTGCCGACCCGGTGTGTGAAGGATGTGTGGAGGGTGTTCAAAATGCCAACTTTGGAAGTCAGGTCATTGAGGTACATCCGCTGCCGGGCGTGATGGACCCGGCAGCGCAGAGCGTGCGCGATGCTATCGGCGACTTGTTTGGGTCAGCGGTGCTTGGACAGACCAATGTGTCAACCGGGATGCGGTTTGACCTCGCGGGACTTTCTGCAGATCAGGCACAGGGGTTCGCCAAACAATCGCTCGCCAACGAAGTCATCCATCGCATTCATGCCGGACCGTTTCACCCTGCTTCGCTCCCTAAGGGGACCGGTTACGAATTCACGCTGCGGCACATTCCACTGCGTGGGCTTACAGACAGTCAGCTTGAGCGCCTGAGCCGCGATGCGCACTTATTTCTTTCGCTCGATGAAATGCACGCGGTGCAGAGCGAGTTTGATGTGCTGGGGCGCGATCCCACGGATATTGAACTTGAGACATTGGCGCAGACTTGGAGCGAGCACTGCGTTCATAAGACACTGAAGGCGACAGTGCGATATCGCGGGCCGAAGAACGACACGATTTGGTGGGCCAATCGGCCTGGGCATGTGATTGAGTCTGATGGCAGCGTGACAATCAACAACCTGCTGAAATCCACAGTCGCGGCGGCGACCTTTGAACTCATGGCCGATGGTGTCGACTGGGCACTCTCGGTCTTCAAGGACAATTCCGGTGTCATCGCTTTTGATAACAACTATGGCGTGTGCATCAAGGTCGAGACTCACAACCATCCATCGGCGATTGAGCCTTATGGCGGTGCGGCGACTGGCGCGGGCGGGTGCATCCGCGATGTGATTGGTACCGGGCTGGGGGCACATCCGATTGCGAATACCGATGTGTTCTGTGTGGCTCACCCAACAATGGATCCGGCCAAGCGGCCGCCGGGAACAATCGATCCGCGGCGGACGTTGACCGAAGTGGTTGCGGGGGTGCGCGATTATGGCAATCGGATGGGGATTCCGACGCTGAACGGAGCGGTGCAGTTTGATGATCGATATGTGGGAAATCCGCTGGTTTTCTGCGGGTGTATCGGCTTGATTCCTCGCGACAAGATCAAAGGCGAAGCCAAGCGTGGCGACTTGATTGTGGCTCTGGGCGGACGCACTGGTCGCGATGGAATCCACGGAGCGACATTCAGCTCAACCGAACTCGAACACACCAGCGCGGATGAATTCTCGCATGCGGTGCAAATCGGCAACGCAATCGAAGAGAAGCGCGTGCTGGATGCGATCATGCGGGCTCGCGATCACAAGAATGGCACGCTGTACAACGGCATGACAGACTGCGGCGCGGGCGGATTTTCATCGGCGGTTGGTGAAATGGGAAGCAAGATCGGTGCGGAAGTCCATCTCGATAAGGCCCCGCTGAAGTACGCAGGATTGTCATACACCGAGATCTGGATTTCTGAAGCACAGGAGCGCATGGTGCTTGCTGTGCCGCAGGCCAAGCTCGCGACATTGCAGGCGATCTGTGATGAAGAGCACGTTGAACTGGCCGTACTCGGAACGTTCGGTACGCCGAAGGATGAACTGGTTTTGAATTACAAGGGCACGGAAGTTGGCCGCATGCCTATGCATTTCCTGCATGATGGCATTCCGATGCCGACGCGTGAAGCGGTGTGGACGCCGTCGGTGTCGCCGATTTCTACGGCAGCTCCGACGATGTCGATTCAGGAGACGCTGCTCAAGGTTCTCGCCCACCCCACTGTTGCCAGCAAGCACTGGATCATCCGTCAGTACGATCACGAGGTTCAAGGGAACACGGTTCTTAAGCCGCTGGTTGGACCTGCACATGCTGGACCTGGCGATGCGTCGATCATTGAGCCTGTGCCGGGGACTGGCCGCGGAGTTGCCCTTGCGTGCGGCATGAACATCGCTGCGGGAGACCCGGCGATTGGGGGCGATCCATACCAGATGGCGTTGTGCGGCATCGATGAGGCCGTCCGCAATCTGGTGTGTGTCGGAACTGATCCGAGTCGCATTGCGATTCTCGACAATTTCTGCTGGCCCAGTTGCAAGAAGTCGGAAAACATGGGCTCATTGGTGCGAGCATCTGAAGGGTGCTACGACGGCGCGAAGGCGTATCGGACACCTTTTGTGTCTGG
>SXOY01000224.1 GCA_005776545.1 Planctomycetia bacterium
CGGCGCCCGGTTGACGCGAAGCTCAAGGGTACGTGGAATTGCGGACCACTCGCCCGTGGACGAGACACCGTTGGCGACCAGGTGGATTGAATTGGTCCAGTTCGTACCGATTGTAATATTTCGAGAGAATGTGTTTCCGACCCGCGATGTTGAATCGCCAAGATCAAGATCGATACCGGGATCCCAGGTGTTGTTCGCGTTCATGTCACGAAAGAACGCCGCGGCAGAGGGCGAACCGGGAGTTGCGGAGAGGTCGACCGAGAGCGTCACGACTTGTCCGGCAGTCACGACCAAGTCGTTGGCGGTGAAGTTTGAAACGCCTACAGCGAGGAGTTGACGAGATTCGAGAGTCTGAAGATCGAAAGGGGAGCGTGTCATCTGAGAGTTCCTTTTCATACATGTCACCGGAGCGGATCGTTGCGAGAGATGTTTCTAGAAACACTTTATCGTACTTGCGGCTTCATGTCAATGATAAATCTGCACAAAATCAACAAAAAAACCACCTTGCGGCGGTTTTGTGTTATAGGACCTAAAGGAAATCAGGTCAGGGTAAGCGTAATTGCAAGACGGCTCGACCAGAACCCGGTTGTCGCTCCACCGGGGGCGTTCACATCGCCGCGGTAGAAGTCGTTGGCGGCGACGTACACGGTGTAAGTGCCAGCAGAAAGACCCGTGGTATTCACGACCAGTCGCCATGTTCCGCTGGTGGTTGTGCCGCTGAGTGGGCTGTATGCCGCACCGGATGTAGAACTTTCGCCACCATCGAAAAGCCCGTTGCCGTTGGAATCAATGAATCCGCTGACAGCGCGAATTCCGAAATCATCGGTCGCATTGAAGTCGATGGCGACACTACTTCCAGCTGTTCCACTGGCGTTGACACCATTTGAAAGTGTCGGCGCGCGGAAGACTTCGAAGGTCCTCGCTGTGAAAGGCGCCGACCATTCATCGTTGGCAATAGCGGAAAGGTCTTTAATTGCGGTTGCAAACTGACCGTAACCGACCATTGCTGTAGTCACAGTCCCCGAGAAGCTGAAACTCCCCGTGCTCCCAGTGATCGCCTGGAACCCAAGATCAATATCCGTTCCGTTATCCCAACGGCCATTGGAGTTCTTATCCCAGAAGAGCGTCACAAATGCGCCACCAGCACCGGCAGCCCAGTTACCAGCAACTGTGTACGGCGCACCGGGAATCACAAACGGCTGAGTAATGCCGCCGACATCCGCCACCTGGAAGGTCACCGCTGGCACGTTTTGAATCAGATCGCCGCGAATTGCAGCGAAATGCGACGTTGAAATTTCAGAGGTCTCAGCGGAATCGGTGACAAACGCACAGATTCGCGGCGTGCCAGAGATACTCGATGGGATGGTCAGTTGCGGCGTGACGTTGAAGATGACGCCACGTGTGAAAGTAGCCGCCGAGGTACTCAGGAATGTATCAGTACTTGAATCAAAGAGGCTGTTGCCGTTCACATCGACAAAGAAGTTGTAGTGAACCGCGAGGGTACCTGTTCGACCAAAGCTTGTCGGGGCCAGGAATCCGACATTGGAATCAAACAGCCGATCTCCATTTCCAAGAACCGAATTGAGTGCCACCGCGAAACTTGTCACTGCGACAATGTCGTTATTCACCGTCACAAGTGCACGACTGCTCGCGGAAAGTCCATCAAAATCCTGTGCATCCGCGGCGAATTGCACGCTCGATTGCCCAGCGAAATCTGTAATAGTCGAGAACGTGTATGTCGCCGATGCCGACGACAACCGAGTTGTTCCAAGGCTCTGATCGTACAACGAAGAGAGTCCGCCGCTTAGATCGAGATCCATGAAGTATGAGGTCTGGAAGACTGCAGAGTTATCGCTTGCATCAACCTGGAACTGAATCCCGCCTGGGCCCATCGATGCGAACTTGGTGTATCCACGCAAGTTGGTGACGGCCGGGCGAGACTGTGTTGCCTGCGTTGTTGTCACATCCACAGTTGCGAGTGCCCAGTCAAGATCGTTGTCCTGAACGTCGGTGAGAATCTGTGCAACCTGTGGCCAGGAGCTGTTTGCTGTGACTGAGGCTGTATATGTCGAGCCGCTGCTCGGGTTGAATCTGGTGGCCAGCGAAGTGTCTAATCCGGGAGTCCACGCACCGTTGAAATCCCGATCCAGAAACCACGTGACGGCGCGAACGCTTGTGTCGTCTGCAACAACCGAGGTGAGATCCAAAGGCGTGACCAGGTTGAACGAGTTAGAAGAAATGTTGAAACTGGAAATTGTGGGGCGCGGATTCACGCGGACTGAATTGGTCTGGCGGTTACTCCAGTTTCCAAGATTGCTCACCGCATCGGCGACAAGATTGATCGTTCCGGTCCAATTTCCTGGTACGACAATGGTCTTGCGATAGGTGCTGCCGCTGAATGGGGCGAATGTCGCACCCAGGTCCACATCGATACCAGCGTTCCACACGCCGTTGTTGTTAACATCATTAAAGAACGTCGCGGCGACGATCGAGGAGTCAGGACCGGAAGCGACTGCGTTGACAGTCATCGTCAGGTTCTGGCCGCTGATGACGGCGGAATCACTGACTGTGAAGCTGCTGAGCGTGACGGCCATGAGCTGACGGTTTTCGAGAGCTTCGAGCATATTTTTCATTGAGCGTGACATACAGATTTCTCCCAACGGTGTGATCGTGAATAACCAAAACAGGGTTCTGAAGCACCATTCTATCGGTAGCATGGCCAAAAAGAACGCAATCTGAAGGGCCAATTCAGGTTATCGTGATGTTGATGGCTCGCCGCGGACCCCAAAAACCTGTGCTAACACCCCCCGGCGCGTTGGCACTGCCACGGTAGAAATCCAGTCCCGAGATATACACGGTGTAATTTCCAGCCGCCAGCCCGGTTGTGTCGATAGAGAGCCTCCACTGCCCATTCACTGGCGTCCCTGAAATCCGCGAATATGTTGTCGCGGTCTTATCGCTTGCATCCAGGCCGTTGTTGTTTACATCGAGGAATGCGGAGACAGCCCGCACACCAAAATCATCGGTGGCGGTGAAATTGACAATGAGCGGATTTCCCCGCGCAACTGAAGGCGCAGTTGGGGCCGTGATCTGCGGCACGGCGAAGACCGGCGAAACGGTCAGTGCCCGAGTCGGTCCCCATTCATCGCTGGGCCGACCCGAAAGGTCTTTCACAACAGCAGTGAACGCGCCAAACCCGGTTGCGCCCGCGGGGATAATGCCGCTGCGTACAAACGTGGCGGTGAAAGTCCCGGCAGGTGCGCGAAGGAAGCCCAGATCAATATCAAGTGCCGGGTCCCAGCGGCCGTTCATGTTGCGATCAAAGAAAAAGCTCACGGCATCGATGCCCGCATTCGCCGTTGCATCAACCGTGAAACTGTATTTGGTTCCCGGAGTCACGAACGTCTGAACATTGGTAGTTGGATTGAGACCCGCTGAAACAGCGATGCTGTCAATAGTTGGAATATTGCTTTGGCCGCGGCCCTGGGCGAGGCGCACTGGTCCCGTCGGATCGGTCCACGCCAAATTCGCGGTCAGTGGAACGGCGGCCATAAACCGCAGTGGCAATGGCTGCGTGCCATCTACTGCCGCGAATTTCTCGAAGAAATACGCATTTCCCGCCTGGGTGCGAGTCGTTTCGATTCCAAGATCAATGTCGATTCCCGCGTCATAGCGATCATTGCCATTGATGTCTTGCGCGAACATGACATGCTCTACATCAGCAAAGGGCGTTCCGAAAAACGGTGGAATCCATGCCGTTGCACTTACTCTTGCTAACGCAGCTCCCAGCATTTCAGCAGTAAATGACTGGACAAATCGATACTGTTCGCGTGCGGCGATGGCAACGCCGGGCGTCGTACACCATGTGCCATCAACATCGGAGACATCCACCACAAAGCGGCCGCTTTGCTGTCCTGCGAAATCGGTCGGAACTGTCAGCGTGAACTGGCCCGGACTGCCGACATCATGGGTAAAGAGCGTTCCCAGACTGAGGTCAACACCCTGGCTCCAGACTCCATTGGCATCCATGTCCTGGAAAAATGTCACGGCCCTCACGCCGAGATTGTCGCTGACATTGGCCTGTAATCGCACAGTCGGCGATGTCGCCCCGCGACCCGTGACAGCGCTGAACACATTGATCGTTGGAGGAGTCGGCGACCCAACTCGCAGTGTCAACCCGCCCAGTGACGCGGCCCATTGACCATCAAAATCCTGTGCATCAGCCAAAATCCTCGCATTCAGCGGCCAAGTTGAATCCGTGGAAGTTGTCAGTGAATACCGACCAAATGCATCTGAAGTGAAATCCGTTCCCAGCGGCGAATCCAGACCGGGTGTGAATCGCCCACTGTTATCCCGATCAATAAAGAACGTCACCGCGCGAACTGCGGAATCATCGCTTGCGGTCGCGTTGAATGTGACGCTCTGACCCGCGTTTAGCACCATGGGAGTCGCATCAAACGTCAGGATCTGCGGCGCACGATTGACCGTAACTGTCACCTGCGGAAGCGGGCCAGTGCTCCATACTCCGTTGTTATCAACAACATCTGCCAGAATCCGTGCGTTACGTCCCCAAGCGGCGGGCGCAGCGAGCGTTTTCTGATACTTCAATGTATTGGGATCTCGCACGAACACATCGGCAATTGCCTCATCGAACCCCGGTGTCCAGCGGCCATTGAGGTCAACATCTCTGAAAAACGTAACCGCTCGAACTCCATCCACACTGAAGGCATCAGTGGCAAGCGTGATGGGCGCAGCGGCAAGGACGAGCGATGGGGTAGCCGCGAAGTTGCTCAACGTTGGCGCGAGCAAATCGCGCGATTCCAACTTCTCGTACAGCAACGGCACACCGCCCGCATTTGACAGCTCACGAGATCGAGACATATCTATATCGCTCCCTGGGAGTCAATTTTGCGAACCACGCCGCAATTGCTCACCCTTTTGCCCTTGGCCCCACCCCGAGTCCATTGAGGCCATTCCGGCTTTCGCCCTACATCATACTACGATGCAAAGCGACAACTGTTGCCGGGAGGAGGATATTAGGTATGCCAGACGCGAATTATCGCCCCTGAGGCCGAGTTTAGGTGCCGCCAAACACGGCCAGCATTGAGTTTGACGCGGTTCCCGCAGCGTCATGTGCTCGCATCCGATAGTGATGGTTGACGCCTTGCGGGAGTCCAGCCGTGTTAAACGTGAGCACCCAGGTTCCGTTGCGGCTTGTACCGCCAGTGCGAACCGCTGAGACCAGCACTGTCTCGCCGGCGTCTTCTATTCCATTTTCATTGAGGTCCAGGAACGCGCTGAAACTGTGGATTCCAAACTGCGAACCTGCTGAAAGTGTCACTGCGAAGGAATTTGCGATCACCTGGCTGGACACGAATTCCGGTGCCGCGATATATGTGATAGTCATCGGCGCTGCGGAGCGGACACTGCTCCAGGTCAAACCGCTTGACATCGCGGCGGCCGCGAACGCGCCTGGGCCAGCTCGCAATGGAAGCGTACCAGTAAATGTGTGCGAGACTGAGACGGTTCCGGCTGATGGCAGGAACTCTCCAAGATGAACATCTGCATCTGAATCCCAGCGATTGTTCAGGTTGGTATCCCAGAACAACGTCAGTGCTCCGACATTTGATGCGACAAACGCGGAGACTTCGACGCTGTATGCACTGCCTGCATCAGCGCGTTCGATATTTGACGCGCCGTCGATTGTCGCAACAATTCGCGTCAAGACTGGATCACCGATAACAAAATGATGAGGCACGGCAAAGCGGGCTGCGCCGGCTATCGTCTGACCGCCTTCGATGGCAATGCGTGGACTTGCAATCCAACGGAAATTCACTGCCGGGATAGCGGCAACCTGACCTGCACTAAGTGTTGCACGATGGCGCCAGGTTCCGTTTGCCAGTGCCGATGTCGGAGCAATTGACGCAATGAGTGTATCGATGCCCGCATCGAACACTCCGTTGAAATTGACATCGGCGATGATGTCAACCAGCGAAACCTGTGCCGCGGATGCGGAGGCTGTGGGCGGGTAATAGGCCTCAGCGCCGACAATGATGGTGCTTCCATTTATGTCAACAAGGAAATTGGTAATCGTCGCGTTTCGCAATTGCGAGACGCTTGCAACCGCAGGAGTGAACGACCACATGCCCGTTGCCGACACTGCGCTTGCGCCGATCTGAACATTGGCACGCTCGGCAAGGTCACTGGGCACACGAAACACAAATGATCCACTCACCAGTTGCCGCGATTCACCTAATGAGAAATCCGTCCCGGCGTTCCAACGCCCATTGCCATCAAGATCGAGCCAGAATGTCGCGGCGGCGGCTGGTGCAGATGCCGAAGCGGTCAGCGTGAGTTTCAGTAGATTGGCGGGACTTCCTGCCTGGACCGAATCCCACACGGCGGTAAACGAGGAGATCACGGGCGCGGGGTTGACTTGCAAAGATCCCGCAATCCGGGGCGTCAATACCCACGCGCCATCGGTGTCTACCGCATCAACCACTATGCTCGCGCTGCCACCCAACACATGCCACGCAGGATTGGCGGAAGCGTTGATGACAAAATTCCCAGCGCCATTGACTGTGTAGGAAGTTCCCAGAGAGATATCCGTGCCACCGGTCCAGCGTCCATCGCCGTTGCGATCGACAAATGCCGTGACAGCGCGAACCGAAGTATCATCTGCAGCGCGAACGGTGATGGAAAGCAGATCACGCTCGTTCAGGACCGATGAGGACAAGGTTGCAGCTGGCAGAGTGGGCCGCTGATTGACCGCGAGATCAACTCGCCGAGCACCCGTGATTGACCACTGCCCTGCGTTGTCGACCGCATTGACACCCAGCCGAACGTTGCGCCCCCAATCGCTGCCGGGCACGATGTTGCGGACAAATCGACCTTGAGCGTTGGGCACGAATATGTCACCAAGTGACTGATCAACCCCAGCATCAAATCGCCCGTTTTCATTGACATCACGGAAAATCGTCGCGGCACGAACACCGTTTGGCGAAGTCGCTTCGATTGAAATCGAGACAGGTTGCCCCGCAACCGCCAGCACCGCGCCCACATCAACTGCACCAATGGTGGTTGAACACAGAACACGACCTTCAAGGTGTTCAAGTGCTGCCTGATTGTGGTTCCGGTCGATTCGAGTATTCACATTCACGCTACCGACGGAACGACGGACCATTCAGGAGCCTCCAGATGTCAGAATCTCGCGCGGAATATCGCCGCGAGACTTTGATCAATCGGAGCCTGCATGAATAGACATGCGAATGCGTCACACATTTGGAGGTTATCTCTCGTACCCCGATACCACCCATGCGGGCTTTGCGGGTCAGAAGTTCAGATAACCTGCGCGATCGCGCTGTCAGACAATCGTAAGAGTAAACGCGATTCGCGGGCCCCAGAGTCCATTGGTGACGCCACCAGGCTGGCTGGCATGTCCTCGATAGAAATCTACTGCGGCGACGTAGATTGTGTATGTTCCCGCCGCGATTCCTGAGAGATTCATGCTGAACTGCCAGACACCATCTCTGGCCGTGCCGCTGATTCGGCTGAATGTTGTAATATTACGATCAGAGGGATCGAACCCGTTGTTATTGATATCCAGGAATGCGGTGCCGGCCCGTGCTCCGTAGTCGTCAGTGATGCGAGCGGAGAAATTTACTGTGGAATTGACGGCTGCGGTCGAGGGAGCGGTGATGTTGCTGACTGCGGGCAGTCCTCGAATCTGGCGGAGTGAATCGGTTCGCGCTGAGCTCCAGGAGTCTGCGCCGCGGCCAGAAAGGTCCTGCACCGCCGCCGCGATTGAGCCGAAGCCCACAACCGATGAGGGCAACGCAGCACTTGTGAATGTCACACTTCCCGAAGTGCCGGAGATGAAACGGAAGCCGAGATCGAAATCAACCGCCGGATCCCACAGCCCATTGTTATTTCGATCGAAGAAAAACGTAACGGCGCGGCCGCCAAAGCTGGCGGTGCTCCAGAATGCAGTTACACGAAC
>SXOY01000225.1 GCA_005776545.1 Planctomycetia bacterium
ACCAGTGATACATCAGCACGCCGGACTTTCGCTGCCGCGGCGGCGAGGAAGAGGTTCAGGAAACCGTGCATGGTGCAGGTCGCGGAGTCGTGTGCGTAGGTGAGCTTGTTGTCGCCTCGGAATGGGTGGTGCAGGCCGGCGGTGGCTTTAAATGGGACATCCGCGGCGGCGGCACCGATGAGAAACGCAGCGATCTGGTCAGTAGTGGGGAAGGCATCAGCGGTAATACCACCAGTGCGGATTTTGGCGGCAGCTTCGTTTCCGGCAAGTGCAGCGATGAAACCGCGGGGGTCTTCGGTCAGCGGAATTTCAAAGTACGGGCTTAGGTTTTCAGGGATCATGTCGAGCGCAGCGTCGATAATCTCAACCGAAGGTGCCTTGATCTCGATGGAATCGACCTGGCAGAGCCCGTGCTCTTCGACAGAGTGGTGTTCGTTGAAGGCTTCGATGTCGTCGAGGTCTTCATCGGGATCGCCATCGATGAGAACGCTGAGGCGCCAAGGCTCGCCGATCGCGTGCTCGCGATAGCCGCTGGTGGCGACAGTTCCCGGCATGAGGCTGCTGGCTTCGCGGGAGAAATCTTCGAGTTTGGAGGCTGGGCAGATAAATGCGCCCAGCATCCACTCCTGTTCAGAACGGACATACGCGGCGAAACTCTCCACAGCGGGCTTCATTTCCAGCTTGGCGGGCGGAAAAAGACCGGCGTAATCAATGAAAGAAGAAAGCAGCGCTTGGGCTGATTGAGTGGGCATGCTGGAGGGTATTCGCGCAATCGCACAAAGTACGGTGCGCTCAACATGATTGAGTCGTACACCGGCGACCCCGACTCTCAAGCGAACAACTTGTTATTCGATGATCGTGCCTGAAGGGTACTTTGCGATTGCTTCTGGATTGCCATCGCTGCCGTTGTAGACTGAGCCTGACGGGTAAACGTACTTTGGTTCCCGCATCAAGTCTTGGTACTTCATCGATTGGGCATGGCCGTCAAAGAAGCTCACGTTGAGCGTCTTGTTTGGGTGGCGCACCGAAAGTTTTGGACCGTTACCACCGCTTGGCGACGCAGTTGAATAGCCGTAGGCGGTAGAGCGATGGAACGCGGGATTGTCAGTGAACGAACCATAAATGCCCGGCTTGGGATTAATATCGAAATCCAAAGTAGTGTCCTGCAGATAACGAGTTCCATCCATGATCAGGATTTTCTGAGAAAGCTGAATGCCAACTCGATCAAGCCGAGGACGGAAATCCCTGGGAGAAACTGCAGGGTTAGAGAAATCCTGCATCGCGGGAAGAACGCCAAACTTGGGCATCTCTCCAGCGGACAATGCGCCTGAAAGGTAGTGAAACCCGCTCGGCGTCAAAAATGACACTTGGTTGTATCCGCCATCCGCAAGCGCGGCTACAAAATCGTTGCGGTCTGCAGCAGTACCGTACAGAACGTCATTTGAAAGGCGAGCTGCGGGGTCTCGAAGATTGCGAAATATCTGTTGTGTGCGCCGAGCACGATTTGGTGAGAAATTCATTGCGTCGCCAACGATCGGACTTATCCAATCTTCGGTCGAAGTGGGAGTATCCGGAGTCTGGTCACCCATCATCAGCGTCTCTTTGGTAACTGGATTCTGGCCTGGATAAACGCCGGAATAGAAACCGCCGCTGGTGTTGCGACCTGCGTAGTGCTCCTTGAAAGTGTTCATGTAAGTTTGCTGTGCTGCCGTGAGATTTTTGTGAAGTGCCGCACCAACCAGTTGGCGAGCCAGGCCTCGAGCAGATGCAAGCGAGGGCAACAAGATACTAATGAGCAGCGCGATGATCGCGATAACTACCAGAAGCTCAATCAGTGTGAACGCTTGATTCGATTTGCTGTGCGTGCGAATGTTCATAGTATGTGTCCTTGAAGAAACTGAGAATCCGTTGATTTTGCTAATTACTTGATTGTGAGCGATTTTGGTTCGCCTTTGGCGATAACCTCGTTGTTTTCCTGAATGGCTGAACGCACAGTGTCCTCTGCCAGTGAGTCGAGGTCCTGCGGAACCGCGATCCACTTGCCTTGAGCGTTCTTCTCAACACGAACAAGCGTTTGCTTTCCGCTTGTAGGGCTTACTTCCGGAATAATGACTGAACGTTTCTTGGTGGAAACTGTGAAAAGTTCGCCGGTTGTGACATCTGCAAGCGTGACCTCGTGTGTGAGTTCCACAGCTTCATCATTCATGATCATCCACGTGACGCCGCCAATCCCTCCCAGCACGCCGAGAGCGATCACCACGAGCTGCCAGGGTTTGGCATCGCCGAATATCTTGGCCACCTGCGACTCCTGCAAGGACAAGGGTTGAGGACGCCGCGTCCACGCGGCAACTAAGACCCATGAGTTTAACACGATTTGGGGTCAACGGGTGAAACGGCGTGTTCAAAATTGAGTAAAACTTGAGTGAGGCTCGGATATGGGGCGTAAACGACAGGTTTGAGGTCAAGGTATCGAAGGGGCTGGTAGAGGCATTAGGCATTTGGCACTAGGAATGCAAAGGC
>SXOY01000226.1 GCA_005776545.1 Planctomycetia bacterium
GAGAAATCACGAATGCCATAGTTGGTACCGATGGCGATTTCTCCAAGATTGCGTGCGCCCTGATCCTGATCGAGCATCTTGAACAAGAAATCTTCGCCGCGCTTGGCCGATGCATCGACCACTCGTCCAGCCTTGAATCTAAGCCGAACTCCCTGGACTTCCCGCCCTTGATATACCGCTGGAAATGTGTAATTCACATGACCATCAACACCTGTCGGCCCCGCAAAAACCTCGCCATCGGGGAAGTTTTCGTGCCCGCCGCAATTCACCCAGATTCCCTTGCTCACATCCACCGTGAGGTCAGTGCCATCGTGCCCGTTGTGCGGCGGAACATGGAACTTCAGAACCTTCTTACCCTGCAAATACTTCCGCACTTTCTCTTGCCGCTCAAACACTTGCTTCCACGCCCCAACCGGATCTGGAAGATGCAGAAGTCCTGCGCTATACACAAAGTCTTCGTACTGACGCAAACTCATCTCTGCATCTTGTGCCGCGGCGTTCGTCGGACACATTGTGCCAACCCATCGAAGCGTGCCTTCTGCCGCTTTGTTCAAGAACCGTTTGAGGTACGGCTTGCGTGCTTGCTGGAGCAGTGCCGACTTCTCTGCCGGGTAGCGAGTCAAAAACCTGGTGTTGTTGTCGGCCCAGAGTGTGATCGAAACATCGATCTTTTCGAGCATGTCGAGCATGACCGGGTTTTGCCAGCCAATCTGCTCGTTACTCCCAAACTCCATCACCGCTTCCTGCGCCATCTCCAACCGCGGCCAGTAGAACGGATTGCCACCCGCCTTGATCACCGCTTCAAAAACCGCCTCAATCAGCGGCATCGCCACCGGATCACCCATCACCGCAACTACATCTCCTGGCTTCACACGTGTCGAGTACGACACCAGGACATCAGCGAGTTTGGAATGGCGGGGATCTCTCATGTGTGGCTCTCTGTCGGGGTAAAAAAAAACTCCGATGTCGGAGTTTAGTGAGTTGAAGCAATGCTCTGTGGCAACTTATTTGTGTCCGACAAGCCATGCCGGACGCGATGCGGTCTTGTCTGCAGGAGTCACGTGAACCTTGCGACCGGAGAAGATCACTGTTCCGTCAACCAGTGAAAAGAGACTGTCGTCTTTCGCACGGCGAACATTGAACCCGGGCTGAATCGGTGTGCCGCGTTGACGAATGATGATCGAACCGGGCTTGGCTTCCTGACCGCCATAGAGCTTCACACCCAGAAACTGTGGGTTAGAGTCGCGGCCGTTGCGTGTAGAACCTTGCCCTTTTTTATGCGCCATGACGAAAATCCCTGTCTAGACGAGCTGTTTTGCCCGTAGTTAATTGCCGAATTCCCTTTGTGGGGAGAGGAGGATAGCAGCCCGAGTCGCTGGCTTCCAGTTTGCGATTTCCAATTTTACCAAACACAATCCGAATTAACGAAGCACCCAACGCTTTTCCGCCAATTCGAACTCTTCGCCGCTGCCCATGTTCACAATTTCTCCGTACACGCTGTATCTCAAGCTCAATGTTTTGCGAAGCGTGACATCAGATTTCTTGCCAGAGTCCTTCGACGGCACCTGGATGACTTTGGTTTCGCCGCTGAAGCCGGACCCAAACACCGAGATTTCATTGAGCGAAAGATCTCCAGCGGCCCAGATCACGACTCCCTCGAGTGCATTTTCTTCGCCTTGCAGCAACGTTCCAACAATCGAGATCTGATCCTGAAGTTCCGCATTCTCAAGGTCTTTGATAATGTGCTGGGTGACATCTGCGGGCACATCGCGTCCGCTGCGAACCACGCCGCCATCGTCGGTGGCGAGATCGAACGAAGGTGCAAAAAGCACATCAGAATTCGTGCGATTTGTCACTTTGTAGGTCAGGTAAAAATACCGCTGAACGTTCTTGCCATCAGTCTTGATAGTCGCGATACGCAGCGGACCGGGGACCACTTCCAATTCCCATTTCTTGGGAATGGGATCAGGTTCAGGTGCCATGCCAATAGACGTCGCCCCGACCGTGACAAGGAGTGCCAGCGTCGCGAGGAGCGACAGGAATGAACGAATGTAATTGCCTGACTGCAAGAGTGCGTTCCTTTCAAGAACATCGAGCGGGACAAGGCTAGTCTACATGAACCGGCGGCGTCCGGCAAGTGAACCGATAAATGGGTCAAAAGCCTGAAAACCACCCGTCTTGCCCCCCGCTTCCCTTGGCGGTGCAGATTCCGCGCCACCTTCTTCTCGCCGCCGCACGCCGAATAGTCTCCCAAAACTCCGATTCAGAAGTTGCCGCCCGACGGCTCATTGCCAATGCAACCGAGAATCAAATCGATCTTTCGTTACTATTCGGGGTTCTTGAAGCTCCCAGCCATGCCCAACCAGAAATAATTAGACAGGTCTGTCTAATTATCAAAGGGGCCGGGCGAACTTCCATTGTTTTTCTTTCCGAACCGCCTCGTTCTGGCGAAATTGGCTCCCCAATTGAGGCAACAGCAGATAGAGCGGCCTGTCTCTTGGAGGCTTGCACTCACCTAAAAACTAGATTGGGAGATTCCGTTCAGGTTGCTCAAGCTTTGCCAGAGCCACGTGACACATGGGCTATCGATGCTTTTATTCAAGCCGGATTTACCCGCGTTGGAGATTTGCAGTACCTGCGGCGTGCATGGCGAAGTCAGTTGGGTGTTGGCCATCCTGCAATCGAACCTGAACTTCAGATTCTCCCGCTTTCATCAGTTCCTGAAAGCGAACACATCCCCTTGCTCCTGGCAGCTTTAGAGTCTTCATACATTGATACGCTCGACTGCCCCGAACTCTGCGGCCTGCGAATCACACGAGACATCCTCGATTCACATCTCGCCACGGGTACGTTTGTTCCGGAATTGTGGTGGGCAGTTCTCAAAGATGGTCGCCCGCTGGGCTGCATGCTGTTCTCTCCCATTGCCGGGCAACGAGCGGTTGAACTTGTCTACCTCGGGTTGGCACCAGAGCTTCGCGGGAAGGGTCTGTCTACCCGTCTCCTTTCGATGGGCATCACACAAGTCAAAGCCCATCCCATGCTGCAGTTTGGATTTGAGGAATTCACCTGCGCGGTTGATACACGAAATGTCCCGGCACGCAAGGTCTATGAGCGCGCTGGGTTCAGCAGTTTCTCAGAGCGAATTGCATTTGTGAAGACTCTGTAAAGACAAAATCAGCAAAATACGCCTTGTTTTTAGGCATGTTTGCCCACTAGCGACAGAGTTATGCACATTTTGTACGCAATGAATTTGCAACGGTGGACAAAAAAGATTTCATGCACGTAAGTACCGATCATTCCAACACAAATGGCGCGCTCTGTGCATTGCGGTGCATTGCTGTTGATTGATCCCTTGACAAGGGGGAACTATCTTGTCGTCTCTGGGTCATGGACGCGACCCGCGGGCTTGTTGCCCGATTCCTTTGAATGATCAATCGCTTCTTTCGGCGGGATGCCTTCATCTTGGCCAGCGCGATGCCATTCCCGGAAGTCGGGGCCTCAGCCGTTTCCTGAACGGACTCTCTCGCACTGCGAAAGCTGGTTCTCCAGCTGGCGCTCTTTCTCGTGGCGAGGATGTGACGTAGTGACCGCAGCGAATGACTCCACCAATGGCTTTGACGCTCCTTACAGCACCTATGAAACACAGGGACTTGATCGAGTTGAGAATCGCGAAACTCAAGGCGACCAGGCTATTTCACGCCTTGTTGGCCGCCTGACTCAGGAAGTCGGCCGTGAGCGATACGACCGGTTTTTTGCAGGTCAGACTCAATTGCAGGTTGATGGTGGCCGGCTTGATGTCACCGTTCCCTCTGGCGAGGTTGCCGAATTGCTCGACCGTCGCTTTGGGACCACCCTTCGCCGCGTGGCCCGGGCCGAATTGCCCGCCTCTGACGAAGTTGGAGTCCGTTATAAGGTAGACTGGTCTGCCTTCCATCGACCTGGCGAAACTCCTGGCCATCAGCGCGCGACCCCACTTCCCTCTGCACCCACTGAAAAATCCAATGATCGCGCTCCCAGCAAGATCACACCAGCCAACCCTCCAGCTCGGTCTCAACCCACACCCCGCCGCTACCGCCTTGACGAGTTCATCGTCGGAGTCTCAAACCGCCTGGCATACAACGCGGCACTCCAAATTGCGGAGGCTGCAGATGCATCACAGTTCTCGCCTCTGTTCCTGCACGGCCCGTGCGGCCTGGGCAAAACAC
>SXOY01000227.1 GCA_005776545.1 Planctomycetia bacterium
CGATACCGGTTACGGCCAGTCGAAGCAACTCGACTCGTTGGGACGGGGCTGGCTGGCGGAAATTCGCCGCCGGACCAGATGCAGGGACAACTTTGAAAGGCGAAACAGCGGCGGGAACAAAGACGAGCCAAGCGGACCGCCAGTCGGGTTCCGGCAGGGTCGATCGCAACTCGATGGCTACCTTGATATGAGCGAGATGAACCGGATCAAAGGATCCGCCAACCAAAATGACGTGGCGGATACCGGACATAAGTTCTTGCGGCAACACTGCTTGCATGATGTTCGAGGCGTCATTATTCATGCACACTCTTGCTCGTCCGGCTTCACAATCGTTGGATTGCGCCCTAGACTATGCCTACGACCCGGCCCCATCGTCTAGCCTGGTTTAGGACACTACCCTTTCACGGTAGTGACATGGGTTCGAATCCCATTGGGGTCACTTCAGCGCCATGCGGTTTTCCGCTTGGCGTTGTTCGTTTTTGCGGTTATTTTTTCGGACCTTCACCGCTATGAGGTGGCGGTCCAGGTCCAGTTGGATCATTGTCCGGCGGCAATGAGGGATCGAATTCGATCTGGGACCGCCATCGCAGTGCCTCCGAACTTTCGCCCATTTTTTCACAGCACTCTGCCACATCGCGGATCAGAATCCTGCGACCGGTAAATTGAATTCCCCCGTATTGGTAAACAGGCACCCATGCCAGCTCGAATTCTCGCTTTGCTTCCGGAAACTTCCCGAGCTTCATAAGAACCCGTCCATGCATGAAATGAGCATGTGCCTTCTGATCTCCAGGTGTGACTGCGATTGACTCAAGCAGTTTCACGAGGTCCATCGAAGATTGCTCGACACCTTCGAGCTTATCTTGCTCCGCCAAACACCACACCAAACCTAATTTTGCCATAGCCGTCACATGTTGTGGTGACGGTCCGGCCTTCAGGAGCGAGATCGCTTCAAGGTACTCGCTTTCGGCATTCTTGAAATCCCCTGCGAACGCCAGAAACCACGCGAGTAAGCGTTGAGAATTTCCCGACAGTGTCATGTCTCTCGCTGTTGGAGGGATCGTCTTCCATATCTCGATCGCTTGCCGAGCAGGTGCAATCGATTCGTGTGGTCTTCCCGCGTACAACTGTGACATCGCCGTTTCTTGCAGACACACCAGAACGGGGAACGCCTTATCCCCATACCTTCGAGTCAAAATTTCCGCGGCCCGCTTCGACGATGAGACCTTGATCTCGATTTGACGCTCGCCTTCAGCAGAACGCATTTGTGCAACCAGGTTTCCAACCAGCGAAATGTCATCAGGACTCAACAAAAGTGACTGCAAGTGAATGTACCTGCCCATCGCCTGCGGCCGCCCAATGCGTGTGACATTGGGATAGGTCGAGCGATCCGGCGAGGCCAGAATCGGCAGATCTTTCCGCACGGTCGCTGGCAACTCGGCGGGACTTGCGCCCCACGCTTCAGACATATCTCTTGCAAGTTCACCATTGGGAATCGCCGCCGCCACATCTGCCGCCTCTGTCAGCGAAACGAGAACATCTGGGTCATCCAGCGACAATCGTCTCATTCGGATTCGCAGAGATTCGACCAGCGCGGGTTCACATTTTGAATAATCTCCTTCGCTCAACAGCACCTGAGTTTTCAGTGCCAACAGTGTTGCGATTGGAAGTTCGGCCTGCGGAGTCGGTAAGGCATGCAGAAGCGCAAGAGCCTCATCACCCACTCGCATGGCTTCATCAGTGCGATGCATCTCTGCGAGGATTTTGGCAAGCAGAACCTTGGATTCTGCTATCGCAACATCGCCCTTTCCCAGCATTTTCTGCCGCATTGCCAGCGAATCGCGGCAGAATCGCTCAGCCTCGTCAGGCCGATTCCTCACCAGCAGAACGCCAGCAAGTTCATGCATTGTTGCGGCGACTTCTGGATGTTCCAGCCCATGCTGCATCCGCAATCTGACCAATCCGTTGCGCAACGACACTTCTGCATATGCGACCAGTGCGGGCATCCGCACGCTTCCAACATTGGCGTACAGATCTCCCCACAAGCGACGTAGGGTTTGATCAATATCATCGTCATACACACCGGTCTCAAGTTTGAAGAACAGCCTTCCCAAACCTGTTCCTGATGTACCCCCTGCAGTGAACTTGCCTTCGTCGACGCTCGGTACAGTTTCGCGAAGCAACTCCGAAACTGCTTGTGCTCGTACGCTTTCCTTCTTGGCTTCGATCTGCTGCAGTTTCACTTTCTGTTCTGCGTCTTTCGTGCGAGCGATGCTGATGCCAACCACTGACCCTGTCCCGGCAATCAACACCACGGCAGCGGCAGTCCACCCAAGCCGCCCGCGATTGAGAGTCACTGCTTTTTGAAGCAGGTACCACCCTGATGCGCTTCTGGCTTCGACCGGACGGCCCTCTAAAAACCGCTCAACATCATGCCCCAAGGCTGCGGCGGAGTGGTAGCGAAGTTCCTTTTTCTTTTGAAGTGCCCGCTCGCTGATGGCATCCAGATCCAGTGAAATGGCTGGAACCTGACGTCGAAGCGGGATCGGTGCGGTCTCAGAAATTGTCCGGGCAATTTCGAATATGGACCCTTCCACCTTGTAGGGCAGATCATTGGATAATAATTTATATAAGATAACACCCAGCGAATACACATCGGTCAGCGCATTAACCTCGCCTGGCTTGCCCTGGACCTGCTCAGGCGATGCATATGCTGGGGTGCCCGCGAACTCCCCGGTGCTGGTTCGATGGATGTTGTCGGCTTTGGCAATTCCAAAATCTACCACGACCGGCCTTCCATCGGCCGTCACAAGGATGTTGTCTGGCTTCAAGTCGCGATGAATCACGCCGCTCATGTGCGCATGATGAATCCCGTCACACACCGTCGAAAACGCACGCAACACCGCCCGTTGTTTTTCCGCTGCCGTAGCGCCCGGCGGCTCCCACTCATCCAGTGGCACGCCATCAATAAACTCCATCACCAATGCGATGCGACCATCTCCTAAAGTCCTGGATTCATAGACTGTCACAATGGCCGGGTGTGCGAGTCGTGCCGCGATTTCAGCTTCCCGCTCTGCCCGCAACCGCGCTCGCACCGTTGCGGTCCGTCCTGCCACCAGCACTTTGATAGCGACCACACGCGATGTGCTCTCCTGCACCGCTTTGTACACCACTCCCTGTGCGCCAGCGTTCAGCAACTGCAGGTCTTTATACCCCTGAATCCGCGGCACGCCGATCGGCAACGCGTCTTGCCTCAATAGCGACCTCGCCCGCGTCACGAACTTGGCATCTTCCTGTGCAACTTCGAGCCGAGCTTTGCAGATCTCGCAACTATTGATATGATCGACTACGGTCTCGCCGACAGGATCGCCACATGCGTGCCGCTCTATGAGCGAAATATCCGGACACGTGGCGGGAGGCACTTACACATCCTCCTCGAACGCCTGAGTCAGTTCTTCGACCAGCGCACGCATTCGACGAGTGACGCGATTTTTCGCCACATAGACCTGATCAACTGTCATGTTTGCTTGCACACCCGCTTCAGCAGCGGGGACACCACGCAACGCAACAAGTTCAAACGCGAGCAAAGTGCGTTCGTCAATTTCCGATTCTTCACGAAGCAGGTCCATTGCCTTTGCGAGGATTGTCCGATCGCGTTCATCGATCCATATCGACTTCAACGACTCTTCATCAGCCAGCTCCGCAATCATGGTGTCTGAAGCAAGCCCTTCTCGCTTGTGGATCATCTTGAGCGCTGTGTGATGGGCAATACCCAGAATCCACGAAGACAATCTTCCCTTGGTCCGGTCATACCGCCCTTCCTGATACGCGTGTACAAATTCTGCCAGTGCTTGCTGTGCTACTTCGTCCGCATCGGTCGGCCTCAATCCCAATCGATGTGCCAGCGCGGCAATCACGGGCCGATAGCGTGCATCGATCGCCGACCACACCTGGTCGTTGCGTGGATCGTGCAGCGCATCCAGCAATCCTGTAGTTGTCCGCGTCGCCAGTTTGTTTCGAGCGTTTGCCAAGTGGGTTTCCTTCCCAGGCGCAGTATACCACACCCGTCAAGTTTGTGTAACTCACCGGCAATAGGCAAAAGTCTCTGAATCACCCCTGTTTTTGTAAGGCGGCAATTGCTGGAGCTATCGCTTCAACCTCGCAGTCAAACCGGTTATCGCCCTTGCGGACTGCCACAAGGCACCCGAACTTCCGCATGGTTTCCACGTTTGTCGCGGCGTGAGATGACCACTGAGCGCAGGCGAACTCCCCACCCATGATCGTCATCGGCGTTAACAACTGATCAGCAAGATGCTCCCCCACTCCTGCGGTCGAGCCTTGCCAGCTTTGCATTTCCGCAATAGCGCGTGCGGCCACCACCTCAGCTCGGGTTTTGATGTCCCCGACCGATGCTGCGCAGTGGACACCAAGGGAAGTTATTGCCTCCAAGATCACGGCATTGCATGCCGAGAAGCTGGGCTTGATTTCCTCGATGGCATCCTGCCCCACTTCCCACTCAAGGTCTTTTTGAATGCGCGCGATCTGGCGCTCGGCGATGTGTCGCGGCAAGTTGGCCGTGACAATCTTTGCCTTGAC
>SXOY01000228.1 GCA_005776545.1 Planctomycetia bacterium
CTACAGCCTGTCGCCACCGTTGGTGGCGAAGAGTCAGATTCATCGTGCCCGTCGTGAATATCTCTTCCCGGCGAAGCCGAGTTAACAACAATCCCGCTCACGCCCAAGTTCTTCGACCAGCGCCTGAGCAAGATACTCGTACTGTTCAATGCTGTTGTATAGCTGCGCGGAGATACGCACCCATCGCTGGTTTGCAGTTTGGGGGTGTGAGGAGTGCATCAGCGGGATTTGGATCTTGTGACGCGAGTTCAGGAAACCGCCCAATGGGTCGCCCTCTTTGGCCCAGCGGGCTGCGATCTTGGCCGCCAGGTCGGGGGGATTGGCGGGGAGAAGGATCGCCGCGAGATTGCCGAGCATGGAGTCGGGCGCGGCGTGTGGTGTGCCCAGCCGCTTGGCCACCAGGTCGCGGCCCTTGAGCGCAAGCGCGTGATTGGTCGCGAAGACCTCAGGCCAGCCGCCGGGAAGCATCGCGCCCATCACTTCGATCGAATCTTTGATCGCCAGGTACGCCGTGACATCGCTCGTCCCCACGTAGTCAAACTCAGTATGCAGAAACGATCGCGTGCCCTTGCCGCTTTCGGCGAAATTCGACAGCGCCAGTGGCCGAAATCCCTTGTGCCGGTCGCGCTTGATCCACAGGAACGCTGAGCCCTTGGGGGAACACAACCACTTGTGACAGTTGCTGGTGTAATAGGTCATCCCCAGCGACTCAAGTTTCTTCATGTCCAGCGGCACAAAGCCCGCGCCGTGAGCCCCATCCACGATCACATCGATGTTGCGACTGCCAAGTTCCTTCACGATCGCTTCGATGGGCATCAACAGCCCCGAAGGACTGGTCACGTGACTGATGAGCGCGAGGCGCGTACGCGGTGTGATCGTCTTGACAATCGCTTCCACGACATCATCGGGTGACGCGATCGGGAATGGCGGCATGACAGCTGTATTGATCTTCACGTGGGCCTTGCCAGTCCACCGCCGCAGGTTGTTCATGCAGGCCTGGTACTCGTGGGTATCCGCGAGCACTTCATCGCCTTCTTTGAAGTCGTAGTTTGCGAGAATCGTCGCAACGGCGTTGGTCACGTTGGGAAGGAAGACAAGGTCGGCGGCATCAGCGTTGATGAACCTGCCAAGAGAGTCGCGCGTCTCGTCCAGTGCCACATCCTGCTCGCGTGTGAACCAGCGGACGCCTTCAGCTTCAATCCGAGCACGGTATCGATCTTGTGCTGCGAGCACCTTCTTCGGAGTCGCGCCAAAGCTGCCATGATTGAGATAGACCACATCGGGATCGATTTGCCAATGTTGATTGAATGGAGACGGTTGTGGGAGCGGCATGGCAGTAGGATAGTGCGTACCAGCCGTCATCAGGCGATCGCGTCCATGGTCAGACCTTCCTAACCTCTCCCCGTCAATGAGCGCCGCAACACACGAACCTTTGGCCACCAACCACACACACCAAACCCGTTCAGTGGTCTTAACACTCATTGCATTGATCGCGTGTGTTGGCATGGCCGCACGGTGGCCCGACAACGCTGCGCCGTTCTCTCTGGGACTGGGCGTCGTTCTCGCACTTGGCGGCCTTGTAGAATCAAAGTCATGGGGCAAGACCGCGAGCAAGTACTTGATTCAGATCTGCGTGGTCCTGCTCGGCTTCACCATGGACTTTCACAAGGTCATGGCGGCGGGGCTTTCTGGACTTGCGTTTGCCGCGGGGACCATTGTGTTTGTGTTCTCGCTCGGCTGGCTGCTTGGCCGCCTGCTCAAGACCGACAGCAAGATCACGACGCTGGTCTCCAGCGGCACGGCGATCTGCGGCGGGTCGGCGATCGCCGCGGTTTCAAGCGTTATTGGCTCATCAGCGGCGCAGACCTCTGTGGCATTGGCGACTATCTTCATCTTGAACGGCGTGGCTCTCTACCTGTTCCCACCTTTGGGAAACGTGTTACATCTCACCGACAATCAGTTTGGAACCTGGGCAGCGGTCGCGATTCACGATGTTTCGAGTGTCATAGGTGCTGCCCGCTCGTTCAGCGAAGCGAGCATTGAGACTGCCACCACCGTTAAACTCTCACGCGCACTGTGGATCATTCCAGTCTGCTTTGTCTGCGGCATCGTCTACACCCGCAAAGCACAACCGACAGGCTCTCCAGATTCCAAGCCAGCGTTTCCATGGTTCATCCTGGCATTTATCGCCGCGTGTGCACTGGCGACACAGGTGGCGATCATTCGCGAGCAGGCTCCGCTGCTCAAAGGAATTTCCCGCGTGGGCCTTTGTATCGCCCTCTTTCTGATCGGCGCGAGCCTCAACCGCAAAGCAATCGCACAAGTTGGATGGCGGGCGCTGGTCCTTGGAATCGCACTGTGGATCGCGATGAGCATTACGGCGTTGCTGGTGGTGCGGGCAACGGTGGTTTAGGTTCAGCGAAATTCCACTTAGCGGTCCAAATCGCGCCAAACTCCTGATCGCCCGTGTTGTAGTGATACTCTTCGCATAGCCGCTCGTTGCAGGTGTTTTCATGAGGTAGTCCATGTACCGCCTACTCAGTCAAACAATGCGCTTGACGAAGATCACAATTACGACAATCGCGATTTGGTGGCTCACATGTCTCGTGTTCCTCGCCTCTCGCATCTCACAGGTTGGCATCGCTGCGGAATTCGTGGCGGCAAAGACCGCTTGGTTGTTGCCTCTCAAACCATTCACAAACGGTTGGCCATCGCAAGATTCCATGCAATTCGGGTATACCCGCGGACTCACCGACCTTGGACAGCCCGGACTCTCTGCCGGAGAGCGACTGTGCTATTTTGCACAGTTCACAGGCCCTTGGGCCGGTGTCGACTCAGTTCTTCTTGGTCTCCTATTCCCAATTCACGCAGCGTGCATCTATTTCGTGCTCCAGGTGTTCTGTCGCGTGGGCTGCCCAACTACCGCTTTCGACATTTCGGTTCAGAAAAAGCTCTTCTGGAAAACGTTTTGGAGGTGTATGTGGCTGGGCATGCTTTGGTTTGCCCTCTCAGAATTTGTGGCCGCGTTCTGGTTTCACACAAGTAACCCACAACTGACCACAAAAGGAACTCCACCTGTGGTAATGCAAGCCATGGTTGACATTCGTCCACAGGCACTGATGATCCCAACGCTGGCCGCATTTTTGGGCTATCTCGGAAGTATTTGCCAAACCCTGCGAAGGAGTATCTGGGATTTCAATCTTGGCAAAACGAGCGAGACAGAGAGGTGGATCAACGATTGCCTGCGTTGCGGCTATCAAGTCGCGCCCGACAAACCCTGCCCAGAATGCGGCACGCAGCATCCACTTTCCATCGGCGGTGTCTACTTCGGACAATGGCACGCCAAACTCGCCCGCCGCCGTTTTGTTGACCCTGTGCGACTCCTGATTGGCTGCGTTGTTGCGATTCTCTTTGCCTGGCCACTGGTCGCTGGGCTATTTCTGAAGTAGGGTCTATTTGCCTTGCTGGGCCAATTGCTTTTCGATCGCCGCCAACAAGCGAGATTCCAGCTTTTGGTCGCGACCGAGTTCTTCAATTGCCATGGGCGCAACGCCGCGGCGGGACAATTCTGGATCCGCGTACATGGTGGAAGACCGGATTGACTTGGTGCTTGGCTGACGCCCGGGTCGATGGACGCGAAGCTGATTGACCGTTACCACGATTCGCAGCGATTGCTGGGTGCTGCGCAGGTCCTTCAGGTCGGACTCGGCGGTGTTTGCGGGAGTCAGCGTGCTTTGCTGCACCGAATCCACACCTGCCGGAACGAATTCCACTCGCACAGCGCGAAGTTCCTGATTGATCAGTTCTTCGGCTTCCTGCTTCATTGTGCTTTGCTCACCATCCCAGGGGGTGACCAGACCGGCGGTGGGTTTGGCTCTAGTGGTAATGACACCGTGCCGCGCATCGATCCGATCCAGCTCGAAGCGATAGTCGCGCAGGACGTTTTTCACAACTTCAAAGCCTCTGGCGTATTCCTGGGTCTCAAGCGGAGTATCTGAAACCCGGGGGGCAGAATTACACCCGGCGAGCAGCAACAAACAACCCAAGATAGTGGCAGGTTTCATCACGTCAGGAGTGTAGTGAACTGCTTGCTGATGTACTTACTTCTTCTCGAACGCCTTGTCGAAGGCCTGTCGGTTAGCTGAGAAGTCCAACTTCTTGACAAACGACGCCGCCTCGCGTGCTCCAAACTCGCGATCCATGCCGCAGTCTTCCCATTCGACACTCAATGGGCCTGTGTATCCGATGCGATTGAGAGCGCGGATGATTTCTTCGAAATTGATGCCGCCGCGGCCGGGAGAACGGAAGTCCCAGCCTCTGCCATGGTCTCCAAAACCCAGATGGGAGCTTAAAATCGACGATTCTCCATCGATTGTGCGGATCGCATCTTTGATATGACAGTGGAAGATGCGGTCACCAAATGCATCGATGAACTTCACCGGATCGACCATCTGCCAGTACAAGTGACTGGGGTCGAAGTTGAATCCAAACGCGGGGTGTTGATTGACTGCTTTGATCGCCGCGTGAGTGGTATGGATGTCGTATGCGATCTCTGTCGGATGCACTTCGAGGCCAAATTTGACGCCAACTTTCTGAAACTCATTGAGAATCGGCACCCAGCGGCGGGCAAAATCGTCAAATCCGGCGCTGATTTCGGCCGCTGAAGTCGGCGGAAAGAAGTACAACTTGTGCCAGATAGATGATCCGGTGAAGCCGTTTACCACCTTGACCCCCAGCTTGGCGGCGGCCCTGGCGGTGTCGATCATCTCTTGAGCTGCGCGCTGCCTGACCCCCTCCGGAAACCCATCTGAAAATATTTTTGACGAAATGATCATTTTGTGCCGTTCGTCGATCAAATCGCAGACCGCTTGACCCACTAAGTGGTTGCTGATGGACCACACTTTGAGTCCATGACGCGCCAGAATCTCGTGCCGCTCTTTGCAATAGCCTGGCTCCGCGAGCGCGCGTTGCACATCAAAGTGATCGCCCCAGCATGCCAGTTCGAGACCCTCGTAACCCCAGCTCGCCGCCTTCTGCGCGAGCAACTCAAGTGGCATGTCGGCCCATTGACCGGTGAAGAGAGTGAGAGGTCGGCTCATCAGAGAAATCCTTTTGATTGAGCGCGCTTTGCGCGGGTTTTGGGGAATTGTGTTGATTGACGCGTGCCAATCGCTTCTGGGCGATAGTGTAGCAAATCGGCGAAACTGCTGCAAAACAAGGGTATTTTGGAAGTACTTCGCCCCAAAAAGGACACCGGGGTCGATTCCTATCGACCCCGGGCCACTGTGATTTGTTTTTCAGCTTTCAGTCTTGAGGCAGCGAACAGAA